>JANXUN010000140.1 GCA_025356185.1 Gemmatimonadaceae bacterium | reverse complement strand
GGGTTCGTTGCACATGATGGCGATAAGCGCCGACGTGTCGATCACCATGGCCGGTTAGTGCGGTAACCCGTGCTCGTCGTATCCGATGATCGCATCCGCGTCACGATCGTCGAGCACTGGAAGTCTCGCGAGCCTCTCTTGCACGCGTTTCACCGCAGTGACGAGGCGGTACTTCGTTCGCTGCTGCGTTTCGCGAGCCAGCCGCTCTTCGAGTGCGCGACGAATCGCTTCGGTGAGCGACTCTCCCGTAGCGTCGGCGAGTGCTCGGGCGAGTCGATCGGTCTCTGGATCCTTGATGCTGAGCGCCATATTGACACCTGTATAGAACGATTGGTTGAATTCTATACTTTGCCATGCAAATGTCAACGGAATCGTCGCTTAACGGCCCTTTTTCTGCTTCGCGACCACTGAGACGCTCGGCGGTCGCGACCCCACGTACGCAGCCAACGACACCATGTCGCGCTCCGTGAGTTTCTCTACGACCGGCGCCATCGTGATGCTGAGCGAATCGTGTCGAGCACCGGTCCGGAAATTCATCAACTGCCGCAGGAGGTTGGACGGCGAGCGTCCCGCGATGGGCGGCACGGCATCCTTGCCGAGCAATTGCGGACCGTGGCACGTCGCGCAGGCGGTCGCGGGCGTGTTCGGGCCGTTTGTCGCAAGTCGGCGCCCGCGCGCGATGCTGCCGATTGGCACGAACGTCGTGTAGACGACCGTCGGATCGCGTAGCTCGTGGCGTTCGAATGTTTCTGGGACTTCGATAAGACGTCCGTCGATGGGCTCGGTGCCTGCGCCGTCGTATGCATACAACATCACTTCTATTTTTGTCCGCGGCACCTGCGTGACTTCGCGCACGATGTTGCGTCGCGTGAGTTTGAGTTTCGAAAAATATTCCGCAGCGATTGAAACATCGGCGTCACTTGTTGACGTCGCGACCAAATGCATGCTGTTGGTTTTCGACGCAGGGTTCGCTGCCAACCGCGTGCTGTCGCGAAACGCACGCACCTGTTTCACGATGTACTCGCTCGGTAATCCAGCGAGCGTACCGTTCTCGGGACGACCTTGACCGTCCGGCAAATGACAAAAGCCGCACGCGCGTGCATTGGGGCGTGTACCGTATTGCACCGGCGCCGGCATCTGCGGGTGCGATGGCGGAAACCAATCGGGAATATCGAATGCGTTGCCGACTTGTCGCATCGTATACTCGCGCGCGGCGTTGGGAACGCGATGCAAGACAACGCTGTCAGGTTTTTGCGCGGGGCTCGCTGCGGGCGCAGTGGGGAACGCCCACGCGGGAACGATGAATGGTGCGCGCGCGGTTTGCGCGAACGCATGCGAGGCGCTGATAGCTATGCATGACATTGACGCCGCCGAGATCCAGATCGATCGTGTTTTGATCATTGGCTAGTCTACTGCCTACGCAAATCTGGCGCGAGAAGTCGAGAGGCCTCGGGCGCTCCCGCTCCGGCGACTAGCTGCGGTGCGTGGCGTTGCGAGAAATCGTCCGCGCCAACCGGTGCACGCCCTCGATGAGTAGGGGTGTGTCGTAGTGCGCGAAGCTCAGCCGGATATGGTCTGCGAATCCATCGCGACTGAGAAACCGTGAGCCCGGATGAAACGTGACGCGTTCGGTGGCGGCGCGCTCTTGCAGTGGCGTCGCGAGAATCGCGATTGGCAACTGCACCCACACGAAATAGCCACCCTGCGGCTCGGCGAATACCGCCGTCGGAATTCCATCACGCAACGCACTGCACAACGCCGCCGAGCGTTCGGCGTACACGCGACGTAAATGATCGAGGGCCGAGTCGGCAAGTCCGAGGTCGATCATGCTGCGCATGACCGCCGACACGAAGGGATTAAGTCCACCGCCACTCTGTACAAGTCCTGAGTTCATGAGCGTGTGGAGCAACGTGGGCGCGCCTTGAATCCACCCCAGTCGCAACCCTGGCGCGCAAATTTTCGAAAACGAGCCCAGCGATAGCACGCGCGCTTCACGTACATGCGCCGCGAGGGGCGGTGGTGGTGCGATCCCAAAATCCAGCAGGTGATACACCTCGTCGGCCACGATCAACAGTTCCTGTTCGCGACTGATCTCCATCAACGCATCACGTCGCTCGACCGACATCGTGACGCCAGACGGATTCTGAAACGATGGAATGGTGTACAGCATCGAGGGGCGATGTCGCGTGAGCGCCTCGCGCAAAACGTCGATGCGAATACCGTCGTTGTCGATGGGAATGCCGACGACGTGCAATCCGTGATCGCGAAACACCTCGAGCGCGAGGAAATAC
Source organism: Gemmatimonadaceae bacterium (assembly GCA_025356185.1). Lineage (GTDB taxonomy): Bacteria > Gemmatimonadota > Gemmatimonadetes > Gemmatimonadales > Gemmatimonadaceae > Gemmatimonas. The sequence goes on along the minus strand of JANXUN010000140.1, from coordinate 3,219 downwards.
GTCGGCTCTTCGACAAAGATGGTGTCGCCGGGTTTTGTGAATCGCGTGCACACCAGATCGAGCGCTTGCGATGCACTGCCTGACACCATGAGATCGTCGGCAGCGATAGGCATCGAGTACCGACGCGCTAAGAAGTGCGCGAGCGATTCGCGAAACTCGGTGTCGCCCTGATCGGCGCCGTATTGCAGCATCGTCGCACTCGCTCGGCGCATGCAATGTTCGGATGCTGTGCGCAACGCATCCAGCGGTAACAGTGACAGCGAGGGCTGTCCATTACCGAAGTCGATCACGTCGATGTTTTTCGGCACGAGAAACGCGGCGAACGCGCGCTACTTTAGTACGCGAATCTTCATGTTGCGCAGCGAGAGCGCGCCGTTGTGATCGCCCTGAATGGCGATGAGCCCGCTTTTCGCCATGCCCCAATCTTTGTACGGTGCAAACTTGAGCGGCTTTTTGGTGGAGTCGCTCGGATCGCCGTGCAACTTGAGCATCCACTCGGGCGACCAGAGCTCGTACTGTGCGATCATCACACCGTTCAGCCAATGCTCCACGTGCGAACCATTACACACGATGCGCGTACTGTTCCACTCACCGGCGCGTTTTCCAACGCCACGCTTAGACGGGTAAAAGCCGTACACCGCGCCGACGGCGGTCATGATATTGCGGCTATCGGGCGTGAGCGAATCTTCCGCCAGCTGATATTCCGGCGCGCTCCAGTACACGCGCGATTCTTTTTCGGTGCCGCGATAAAAAATGCCGCTGTTGCCGCGCAGCTCCACTTTCCAGTCGACCATCAACTCAAAATTCGCGAACTCTTCGCGCGTGACAATGTCTTCGGTTGTCTTCGTCTTTGTGAGGGTGCCGTCGACAATCGCCCACTCCGGCGGCATGTCGGCCATCTTGTACCCGCGCCATGCACTCATCGACTTGCCGTCGAACAACAGCCGCCAGCCGTCCTTTTTTTCAGCGGCACTCAGCGTGTTGATCGGCGTCGCTTGCGCACTCAACACGACGGAGCTTCCTAGGAGCGCGGAGCCGGTGGCCGCAAGCAGTGCGAGGCGAGAGAGAGATCGGATCATTGGCGTGACGAAGTAAGCGTGTGGGAAGAGCGTTCGCGAAACTCGCGTTGTGCGCATTTGGAATATAGGATGCAGACGGAATCACGATACGTCGACCTTTCAGCCCTGCTCGAGTCGCCAACTCGCCCAGTGCTTGTCGCGTTGCTTTGGATAGCCGCCTGTGCCCCATCGCCTCCTAGAACGTGGCCGTCACGGTCGCATACACCGACCTCACTGGCAACAAGAAATAGCGCACCTTACCCGACCCGCTCACCGAGCCGCTCCCAAACTTTTGCGTGTCGCCCAAGTTTTCGCCGCGCACGGCGAACGCGTAGTTACGCCACGTCGTACGGACGGATGCATCGAGCACGTAGAAGTCGGGCAAGATGCGGTCCGCGCTGCTCGTGTTGTCGAGATACGATATGGATTGATAGCGACCGGCAAGAGTGACGGTCGTTGCGTGGGTCGCCGCGATTTCCATGCGGTGCGTCGACAGGAATTGCGGCGACAACAGAGGCGCAACGTTGTTGCGCACAACGGGAGTACCGCGCGACGAGTCGGTGAACTGCAAGATACGGTTCAGACTCCACGTAGCGTTGCCGGCGAGCGTCACGCGTGGTGCGATTTGCCACCGTCCGTCAAATTCGATGCCGCGGCGATACGCCGTGCCGACGTTGCGACGCAGAATCGATCCTGACGCGGTGGGTGCACCGATTCGTTCGATGTAATTGTGGAAATCCATGCTGTACACGTTCGCATCGAATGACACACGGCGATCGTTGTAGCGAAGGCCGAGCTCGCCGTCACGAACAGATTCGGGTTTCACACGGGTAAAGTCGCCGTAGTCAGCGAGGTTGTCCTTGTTGAGGTCGTCGTCGCCAGCCAGCAAATCGCTACGTGCAGGTTCGCGCGTGGTGAGACCGTACGAGGCGAACGCTTCCCAGCCGTGCTTCAACGCGATGGTGGCGCCCACTTTGGGATTGAGAAATGTCCAGCTGATGTCGCGCGCAGTAATACCAGCACGCGGATCGGGCACATAGTTAAAGCGCGCCCACCGCGCTTGCACATCGGCAAACCAGCGCACGCGCCCTTGATCAAGCGAGGCCTTCGCAAACGCGCTCACGTCCTGCTTCTGTCCAGAGTTGTCATACAGCGACACAGGATCCGGACGAAGGTACCCGCGATGCGCGCGCTCGTACGTATTGGCGTTTACGCCAATGTTGAGATGCAGGTTGTCGCGCGTCGCATTGACCGCACTGGTCGCGCCGTACCACGCATGCGCCAAATTGAACCGATATTTGTCGGCGCCGTCAAAGTAGTCGTAGTTGCCGCTCGCGGAGTTGCGATACACCGTCGTATTGAACGTCGTCACATCGGAGAGTGCGTGCGACAGCGACAGCGCAAACATCTGCTGACCAAACTTGTCGAGTTCGTCGACGCCAAGCGGATTGTATTTGCGATTCTGCTTCAGCTCGGCCAGCGTCGCGCCGACGTATGACAGCGTGTCAGACAGCAAACCGACCAGCGCAGTCGCTTTCACCACCGTGCGATCGCCAAACCATCCGGCACCGACAAACCCGGAGCGCCCCTCAACTCCGCTGTGATCGCGAAACCCGTTGGTGCGTTGAGCGCTCACGCGTCCATACATGGCAAAGCGACTATCGGTAAGCCCAGAATGAAAACCGACACTCAGCCGTTGTGCACCAAACGACCCGAGCTGCAGTGACGCGTCGCTGCCTGCGCCTTTGGTGAAAATTGGTGTCGTCTCAAAGTTTACAGAGCCCGCGAACGACGCGGTGCCTGCGGAGCTCGTGCCAACGCCGCGCTGCACTTGCACCGACTGCACGCTCGACATCAAGTCCGGAAGATCGGCGAAGTACAACACCTGATCTTCCATGTCGTTCAGCGGCACGCCGTCAATCGTGATATTGATGCGCGTTTGATCCATACCGCGCAGCCGCAAATAGCTGTAGCCCCAGTTCGTTCCGGTTTCCGTGTGGGCGGTGAGCGATGGCGACGCGCCTTGCAGTAGCAGCGGCACATCTTGTCCAAAGTGTCGCTGCGTGATGACATCGCGACCGATTGTTTTTTGCGCAATCGGTGCCGCGTCGCCTGCGCGAAACGCGGAGATCAGCACACGTTCGATGCGACGCGCAGAGTC
>JANXUN010000126.1 GCA_025356185.1 Gemmatimonadaceae bacterium | reverse complement strand
GAGGACGGTGAACGCGTCGCGTTTGCGTACGAACGTACCGCCGGGTTGGTCGACGAGCATGGCGTCGTTGGCAGTAACCATCGCGCCAGTGATGCCATCGCGAAGTTCTTGCAGATAGTCGTACGCCTGGCCGTTCAAAATCACGAGATCGACGACCAGCCCGCGTCTGCGCCAGAAGCGGTGTGCCATACACAGTTCGCGCAGTGATGGCAGTCCTTCAAGGCGGTCAATGGATGCGAGCACAATCGGGCGGTCTCCAGAAATCCCGTGCGTCCATAAGCGTGATTGACCGCTCTCATTGCGCCGGAGTTCGTCCAACGGGGGTGCGAGCGATGTGCTGCGAAAAAGGAGTTGCGCGGCAATGTCTTGAAACGTCGCGGCGGCAGTCGGCGAAATGCCCAGCTCTTGCAATTCGAGATGCGTCGCGGACCACGTGAAGTCGAGCGCGCGCTGTGTCGCGTACGAGTCATGGTATCGATCGGCGAGTGCAAACGCGGTCGCGCGCGATGTGGTGACGAGCGTTGTGAACGCGACGTTGACGGACTGCCCAGGACGCACGCGCACGCGCGTGCGAAGCGACAGAATCGGATCGAGCACGGGCCCGGTCGATCCAGACAGTACGCCGTTCGTGTCCAACGCGGCCGGATCACGCACGCTGCGCCCGCGACCAATAAATCGCGCGCGATCCGTTTCACACGAGACAGTACCAACGCGATCCGTACCCGCGTCGACAATGTGCACGCACCAGAGCGGCGTCTCATCGGGCGTTCGCGGACGACGCGTGGCGGTGATCGCTGAACACCACGCATGCCACTCGGTCTCAACGAACAGATTCGCAAACGCCGGATGCGCGCGATCTGCGTTGGCGGGTCCCAGCACGACTTCACTGTAGCTCGTGAGCTCAATGTCGTGCGGCTCGTTGCCAGAATTTGTAAGCGTCACACAACGCACCTCCGCCGCATCGCCGGGAACCACGAGAATAGTCGTTCGCGTGGCGATGTCGCCGTTGGTCCGTTGAAACGTCACACGATCGGCCGAGAGCCACGCGCGATCACTTTCCGCGGGAGTTGCTATCGGATGATGTGCCGCGGACCACACCCGGCCCGAGGTGAGATCTTTGAGATAACAAAACTGTCCGGAGACATCCTGCGCGGTATCCGCGTGCCACCGTGTCACGGCGTTGCCGTCGTACACGCTGTAGCCGCTACCGTCTTCGCGAAGCATGACGGCGTATGGCGACGAACCGAGCAGCGCGAGTCGTGGAGGCCCCGGTGTGTGAAGATCCACTTCGCGCACTACGGGCACGCTTTGCGCGCTCGTGGCCACCGATTCTGTCGGCTGTACATGCTGCGCCTTTTGCATGGTCAGGCGGCGGGGCACTCGCTCATGCAACAGCAGTTCGGCCGATTTGACGAGCGCATCTGCGTGGAAACGCGTTTGCCACACGTCGTCGAGCAACACGTTCGTCAGCGCCACCAACGTCATGCCAATATGATGCGCCATGTACGCGTGCACAGGCGCGAAGCGCGCGCCGCTTAACGGACGCGTGTAGTCGAGTGCGTCGCAAAAACCATAGTCGCCCAACGCGCCCATCGCTTCGAGCTGCTGCAGATTTTTCAGCGCGCGCGGCGGATCGATCATCGCGGCAAGCGCTGATGCGTACGGCGCGATCACAAGGTCGTTTTCCAAGCCCCGTTTGAGTGCCAGATCGGGCACGCCGAACGCCTGATACTGATACGTCAGGTGCCGGTCGCGCACGTTGTAGGCGCTTTCGCTAATGCCGAACGGGACGCGACGCGCGTGGGCGTATCGCCGTTGGCGGTCAAGCGCACCACGATACGTTTGGTCGAGCAAGGTATATGGCAGTGAACGCATCACGAGTACCGGCATCAAGTACTCGAACATGGTTCCGCTCCACGAGACCAGCGCCATCGATCCACTGCTGCGATTGAGCGCGCGCGATAGACGGAACCAATGTTCTACCGGCACTTCGTTCTTGGCGATGGCGACAAAACTTGCGAGTCGCGCTTCCGATGCGAGTAATTCGTAGTAGGACGGATCCGCCGCGAACGTATCGGGGTGATAGCCAATGGTGAACACCTTCCGCGCGTCGTCGTACAAAAAACCAAACTCCATCGCAGTCACCCACGCGTACGCTTGCTCGGCGATCGACGTCAGCCGCCGTTGACGGTCTGCGTCATTGGCGAAACGCGCGGCAATTTCGAGACATGCTTGGCGCAATGCAATTAAGTGTCCCGCGAGATTGCCGCTATCGACCGTGCTGATATACGGCGGATCGAGCACGCGCAAATCGTGCAGATCATACCAGTTGTAAAAGTGACCCCTGTAGCGCGCAAGCGTGGCCATCGTCGCCGTCGCATTTGCAAGTCGCTCGATGAGCGCATCTGCGTCAATCAGCTGAAGATCGTAGGCACTCACCGTCGCGAGCAGCTGCAATCCCATGTTCGTCGGTGACGTGCGCATGGCGACGACCGGCTCTGGATCCGACTGGAAGTTGTCGGGCGCGAGCCAGTGCGTGCCGGTGTTCACGAAGCGCGAAAAGAACTGCCAGTGCCGCGCGGCGTACTCCGTGGCGGTGTCCCGCGCAGCTGCGGACAGTGGCACACGCGACGGAACTCCCGCGCGACTGAGCACGCGCGCGAGCCGCGGTGCGTACAACCACCAGAACGTCAAGCTCCACAGCGCGACACTCGGCCAGACGAGAATCGTCCACGAAAGGTGACTTGCGTTTGTGCCATAGACGGCAATGGCGGTCAGCGTGATCGCGCCAAGTGCCACCATCGCCGTAGTGATCTGCATCGAGCGTCCCCCCATCGAGGCACTGCCCGTGACATGGCGCTCAACAGCAGACGCGGTTTGCCAATCGAGCAAATGCCGTCGGGAAACGATCAATCGATACAGCGTGCGGCAGATCGCGTCGAGCGAGATGACCGCTTGGTGCGGAAGAAACGCGATGGCCACGGTTGCTTGTTGCACACTGACGGCCGCGTCGCGCGCGATGGCGCCGTAGTAGGCGCGCCACGACTTGTCGAACGGCGGCCGCACGATCGCGCGCACCAGCGCGACCGCCCACGGCGCAACCACAGCGCCGATGCCAAGCAACGTCCAACGCACCGGTGATCCGGGCAACACCGTCCATCCGCCGACGATGAAGACCAGTTGCGATAGTTCAACGACGCTGCGACGCAGGTTGTCGACAATCTTCCATCGGGACACGAGCGAGAGTCGATTGCGCTCACCACCGTCACGTCCGGGCACGTAGCGACGAAGCCACGGCAGCAGCTGCCAGTCGCCGCGAATCCATCGATGCTTGCGACGCGTGTAGCTGTCGTAGCTGGCCGGATAGTCATCGTAAACGACGACGTCGGTCGCGAGCCCGGCGCGCGAGTAATTTCCTTCGAGTAAATCGTGCGACAGCAACGCGTTTTCGGGAAACCGTCCGTGGGTCGCCGATTGAAACGCATCAATGTCGTAGATGCCCTTGCCGGTAAAGCTGCCTTCATCGTAGAGATCTTGATACACGTCTGAGGCGGCGACGGTGTACGGATCGACACCCGGATGTCCCGAAGCGATCGCGGCGAATCGCGTGCGATGCGCACTCGGCAATGACACACCCACTTGTGGCTGCAATATCCCGTAGCCGCGTACCATGCGTTGACGAATTGGATCGTACACCGCGCAATTGAGTGGATGCGCCATCGCCCCGATCAACGCCGGCGCCGCGTCTGGCGGCAAGAGTGTATCCGCGTCGAGCGTGATGACGTACTTCACGTCGCCAAACGTGCAGATGTCGCCGACAATCGTGGTGAATGCCGCTGGCGCGACGCCGCGCATCGCACGATTGAACTCCGAAAGCTTGCCGCGCTTGCGTTCCCAACCCATCCAGACGCCCTGTGCCGCGTTCCAACGACGCGGTCGGTGCATCAGACTGAATGGGCGAGACGTGCCATCCGTGTGCCGATCGTTGAGCGCGCCAATGCCGTCGCGGGCCGCCGCAACGATATCGTCGTCGTTTGGCTGAGTTTCGGTGGGCGCATCGGTGAAGTCACTGAGCAGCGCGAAGTGCACGTGCGTTCCGCGATTTGCCAAAAACTGGACTTCAAGATTGTCGAGCGCAGCGTGCACGTCGTCCGTATCCCCAAGCAGCGTGGGAACAACCACGACCGTCCGGCACTCGACTGGAATTCCGTGCTCGTGAAAATCGAGGCGCGATAGTGTACGCGGCGGCAGAAGAATCGTCGCGGCTTGATTGAACACGCTGACCGCAATGTCGAGCGCAGGCAAGAAGGCAAAGAGCAACACCAGCCACAGCGCGCCACGAGGTACATCTTCGGCGAGCGACATGACGGCAATGACGGCAAGCAGCGTGCACGTCGAGACACCCCACAGCAAGACACTGTTGGGATACGCGCGCATCGCACGAATCACACGCTCAGACGCGGTTGGTGGGTAGCCAGCTGTGCGCTCGAGCAACCGCCGCCCGTGATCAACGAGATAGTAGCCGACGTGTGCGCGCGCGCTGTCGGTGGAGCCAGGTGTGGTATCGCTGTGTCGTCGTGCCAGATCGATCGCCCATTGAGCCACCGACGTTTCGCGATGCCCGGAACGCTTCGCGATGCGCTCGACGGCATGGCGGTATCGATCGCGTGTCGCAAACGTCATCTGGGCATAGTGCCCGGACGGGTCGTCGCGCAGCACGGCCTCCATCGCACTCTCGCGTTCGACAAACACGCGCCAATCCCGTCGCCCTATAGACTTCAAACTCATGATACTGTTCGCCATCATGATGCGTGTCAGCGCGACGCGTTGCGTCGACGAGGCGACACTGCTCTCAGGCGTTGCGCCATTTTCCCGCATCCAGTGCTCCAGCCACTGCAATGGCGGCGACGCGCCTTCCGATTGGCGAAGCAATTGCAGCAGGCGCGCGACGAAATGCGGATTGAGCGTGGGGGCTGCATCGGCAAATTCCCGCAAGCTGATGCGCAAGTCAGTGCCGCCGCG
>JANXUN010000112.1 GCA_025356185.1 Gemmatimonadaceae bacterium | reverse complement strand
GACTCTGGCGTCCATGGAACGCTGCGTACAACCGTGCCGTCGGCGCGCACGACATGCACGGCATCAGGGCCGAGTACAAGGCACAATGGCGCGCTCATCGATCGCGCTCCCGCCACCGCACCAAGTGTAGACCATCGGTCGCAACGTCATACACCGCTTCGATCTCGCGCGACAACGGATGACCTCGTTCCCACCCGCGCGCGACAATGAGCAATCGCGACGGCGCATCCACGAGCGATCCGGACGCTGCCGCAAGCACTGCGCGCGATGCAGCACGTCGATTGATGCGCCCATCACCGTCGACGGTAAGCTGCGACGCAACTTGTGCGAGTACGCCTGCATTGTCGCCGACAACATCGCGGACGGCATCCAGCGACTCAAACGCGAGTCGTGTCAACGGCGACCGTTCACGCCCCAACAGCATCGCCGCCAGCGAGTCACGCGCCATCGCGGCAGCATCCACGTTGAGCGTTTGCGCGCCCACTATCGCCGATTCAATCTGCTCCGCCATCGTGCGTGCGGTGCCCGTCGACGTGGCCGTTGCGAACAGCGACGTGAGGCCGTCGACACCAGCAGTATTTACATCAAGGCGTGCGCTGACGTCCACAATCGTCACCGCAAATCGACCCTCACCAAGCGAGTCGTCGATCATCGCCGCCGCTCCCATCACGGATGGCTCAAGACGCGACAGATAGGCGTCGCGATGCGCGGCATCGTTGCCATACACGCGCAATGAGTCGCCGATGTCCGCAGTCGCCGCCAACACACCACTTTCCGCCATCGCACGCGCGACGGCGCGCGAGCGAATGTTGGTGGCCGTGGCGGCGCTCATCCGCGCGGCGCTGGTGGCCATTGCCGTCAACGTCGCGAGGAGCGCGACGCTCCATAGCACAACCATTAACGCCACACCGCGTCTGTTGCGCATGGCGTGCGTCACGGTCGCAGCACCATCGAGACGGTCTGCGCATTTGCCAGCGGATCCAACGCCACGATCAATGGCGGATGATCACGGTCGTTCTGAAAGTGGACGGCAATCATCGCTGGACGCGCGCGCTCCAGCGGCCAGTCGTCGCGCCAACGTGGCCGTTCGTTGTGCGTTGCCGCTTCGAGCGCTTGAATGCGCACCACAGACAACGAATGCACTGTGCTGTGCAGCTGCGTTCCGTCATGCGCTGTGCCGACCGGTTCCGCATCCAACGTAGTGCCGTCGGCCCCGGAGGTGAGAACCACGCGCCAAATCGAGCCCGATCCATAGGGCGCGCGCACACCTTGCGATAAAAACGTCAACTGCACCGGGCCGTTCTGCGCATTCACAATGTGCAGCAATGCTTCGCTCGTGAACTCCGCGCGCGGCGCATGGCGGAGCATGTCGGTGAGCGCTTCTCGCAAGCGCGTTTCCTGCTCAAGCTGCTCGCGATGCGCCGTGACCGTGTCGCGCGCGATCCACGCAGCGCCCAGTGCCGACGACGCGATGGCCAATGCGACTGCCGTGAGCGTCAGCGCGATCATGAGTTCGAGCAGCGTAAATCCGCTGCGCGCGCGACCTGCGACGATGCGCATCAGCGGTTCGCCGACGGTACGAGTTTCGACATCACATACGTGCCGCCGTGCGCGAGCGGCACCCGCACTTCAATTTGATCGAGCGATCCGCGCCAGGGCGTTCGTGTGATCTGTACGTGTGCATCGTTGTCGCTCGCATCTTGCGCGTCGCTTGCCGACGCTGCCCCCGACGTTGCCGTCGCCAGTGCCGCATCGGCAACTGCAACGGCGCGTTCCCACTCGGCGCTCGAGCGTTGAAGCTGTGACGCGCCGCGCGATTGATCCAAGCATGCAACGCCGACGAGTGCCAGCAGCACAAATGAGATGACTGCCTCGAGCAGCGTCATGGCCGTGTCCCGCTGCGCACACTCGCTGCACCGCGACGCAACGCTTCCACGCTCCGCGCAGAGTCGATCTGCTGCGCGTGCGAAGCTGGCATACACCGCATCGGATCGAACGCGATGATCACGACAGACTGTCGCGCCGGCACGCATCCACC
>JANXUN010000099.1 GCA_025356185.1 Gemmatimonadaceae bacterium | reverse complement strand
TTGAAATTTCCGTGACGCGATCACTCGAGGCGACTGCATCGGATGTATTTCGCGCATTCAACGATCCAGCGCGTCGTGCGTGGTGCACCGTCAAAGACTATGTCGTGCGCACCACCATTGCTCCCCGCTCACTGCGACTGGGATTGCCCGACGGCACACTCGTCGCCGTCGCGATCGAACGCAAAGGCAACACGCGTTGCACGGTGACGGTGCAACACAGCAAAATCGCCGACACGGCAACGGCCGAGTCGGCGAAAGCGGTGTGGCGAGACGCCTTAGCGCGTCTCGCCGATATGTTGGCCGACTAAGCGTCGCGCCAACAAAGCGCCGACTACTCGGTGACGCCTGCCATTTCTTGCGTCACGCGCGAGGGTAACGTGGGATGCTGGCGCCACATGTACAGCCCCATCGAGATCGAAGCGATCAAGTTCGCCAGGAAGACTTGTAGCCACGTGAGCTGCCCAAAGCCTTGTGCGAGCACCATGGTCCAGCCGATCCATCCCACTTCGAAGGCGACAAAGAGCATGCCGAACCCGATAAACGCCGAGGGGACACGTTCGGCCGTGTTCACCACGAGCGAAAAGCAGTAGCCGATGATGATTAACAGCGCGAAGTGGAAGACGGTGTAGCCAAGGAACGCGCCGGCCGCGCTTGGGACGACGCCCTTGAGTACCAGCGAGGCGAGCGAGGTGCCGAGCAAGATGGGCGTCGCGAAAAAGTGCCCTTGGATCGCGTCGATAATGCCGAACCAGACGGCGATCGCCGTCCCTCCAATCAGCCCCGCGGACACACCTTCGCCGAACACGCGCTTATTCGCCGTCATGGAGCGCCTTCCTTGTTGAACGGTTGAACCTTCAGCCGCGACAACTGGCGCGTCGCGTCAATTCGTATATTCGCGCCGATTTGTCGAAGCGCCAGACTTGAACAACAGTTTGCTTCCGAAAGGGAGTTCCCTCTCGACAAATTCGTAACGCATGACGATGCTCCATAGTCTGTGTACGCTTCGCATTCGACTGCGTTCCCTCCCTTCGCCCCATCAGCGCCATGATCGAAAGCGTCCATGCAGCGCCACGCGCCATTCCCATCCGCACCGCCCGGCTGATTACGCTCGCGTCGGCGATGGTTGCACTCGCAGGATGTGGAGGAGATACGTCCACCCCAGCGGGTTCGTCGAAAAGCGATGCCGCTGCGTCGGCGTGCCCGCGACGTGACACTACTGCGGCATACGTGGCGATCAAAGAGTACATCAAAGGAACGGTGCCCACGCCGCAGCGCTTTCTCACCGCCGCGGGGACGGACTCCGCGGCGCCTGCAGATGGATTTCGGGCGATGCAGGACAAAGGGCCGAGCTTTTACTACGGCAGCGATGTCGCATCGCAGAAAAAGATTCGCGACAAGTTGGCGAACGATGGCCCTTATGCCTCGCTGCTGATAGTTGTGCGCGGTACAACGCGTTCAACGAATGGCGACACCGTGACGATGCGCTTGGGTGGTCACTACATCGGCGGGGAACATGAAGGAAAAATGTCGACCGCGCGCGCCGTGTCGGTCGTCTGTCGCGACTCGACGTGGAAGCTGTCGAAGGTGACGGAAGAGGCAGCACCGTGAACACGCGCGGACTTCCGCGCGAGCGACTGTTAGCGCTCGACGTCTTTCGCGGCATGACGGTGGCCGGGATGCTGCTCGTCAACAATCCAGGTACGTGGAGCGCGATCTATCCGCCACTCGAGCACGCACCTTGGAACGGATGGACGCCTACCGATTTGATCTTTCCGTTTTTCTTGTTCATTGTCGGCATCACGACCGCGATGTCGTTGCAGTCGCGTCGCGAGCGGGGAGATGATGAGCAAGCCATTTTGCGGCAGATTCTCAAACGCGCGGCGCTGATCTTTTTGTTTGGCACGCTACTCGCGCTCTTTCCGTATTTCACGTTTGTCGCGATCCCCGAATTGCCTAACGCGACGTTCCTTGAGCGCGTCGTGCATCGGCTGGAGCACTGGCGCATACTTGGCGTGCTGCAGCGAATATCGCTCGCGTATTTGTGCGGTGCCCTGCTCACGTGGCGCACGACGTGGAAGCAACAGCTAAGCATTATTGCGGTACTGCTGTTCGGCTACTGGGCGCTGATGACACTTGTGCCAGTACCCGATACGGGCGTTGCGGGTCGCTTTGTGTTAGACAAGCCCGAGCAACTGCTCAGCGCGTGGCTTGATCGCACCGTATTGGGTGTGAATCATCTGTGGTCCGGCTCGAAGACGTGGGACCCCGAAGGGCTCTTGAGCACCGTGCCCGCGATTGGGACGATGATGTTGGGGACGTTTGCGGGGCGGTGGATTGGCGAACACACGCGCCCGCTTACCGATCGATTGTCAGCGCTCTTCGCGGTCGGCGCGATCGTCATGATGCTCGGCTTGGTGTGGAACTGGGGTTTCCCAATCAACAAAAGCATTTGGAGCAGCTCGTACGTGCTATTCACCGCTGGTATGGGTGCCGTGTCGTTGGCAACGTGCCTGTGGGTAATCGACGTATGCCAGTTGCGACGATGGACGTTTCCGTTCGTCGTATATGGGACGAACCCGATGCTCGCATTTTTAGGGTCCGGGCTGATGGCTCGAATCACCGTCAGCGTGTTGACCTTCGACACGGCCGACGGAAAGCACACATCGGTGCAGGCATGGATATTTGATCATGCGTTTTCGTCGTGGTTGCCGCTGCGCGAGGCATCGTTCGCGTTTGCGGTATCATTCGTGGTGCTGTGGTTTTTGATTCTGTGGGCAGCATGGAAACGCGGTTTTGTTCTCAAAGCATGACGTGATGTGACCTCAGCCTTCGCACGCATAAAACGGACGTTGTTACTGCTGTTGCCGCTCGCCTTGGCGGCGCCGGCGTCGAGAGCGCATGCGCAGCAGAGTGCGAAGCATTCGGTCACGCGACAGCCCAAACGCCCGACCGTTCGCAGTGCGCATGGACGTTCGGCGGCAGCGACACGCACACCCGTATCACTCGCTCTGCGATTTACGGTGCCGCGCACCGCCGCGGCCTTGACGAGCGATCTCACCACACTGCTTTCAAGTCGCACCTCTACGGGTACATGGGGCGCGATGGTGATTAGTCTGACCCGTGGCGACACACTCTTTGCGCAAAATGCTGGCGCGCGTTTGATGCCGGCGTCCACGATGAAGTTGTTTACGTCGGCGGTTGCGCTCGATCGCTTAGGACCCGACTTCGCATTTTCCACGGACGTGCTGCGCGACGGCACGCTCGAAGCCGGCGGCGTGGTGCACGGCAACGTGATTTTGCGCGGCGACGGTGATCCCACCATGTCACCGCGCCTCGTGCGTGGTGGCCCTGACGCATCGATGTCGACGCTTGCACAGCTAACGGCGGCGGCCGGGGTCAAACATATCACCGGCGACCTCATTGCCGACGCGTCGGCGTTCGAATCACGACGCATTCCCGAGGGGTGGCTAACGCGATACGCTGGCGCGGGATACGCCGCACCCTTCAGCGCGCTCTCGCTCAACGAAAATATTGTAATCGTTGGCGTCACACCAAGCGCCAACGGTGGGACGACGGCGTTTCTCGAGCCCGCGTCGCAAGGCATCACCATCACCAACACCGCACGTACGGTCGCGGGCAGCGGTGCAAAGCTCAGCATTCACCGTATGGGCGATGATCGTGTCATGGTCTCTGGCACCATCGGAGCGACCGGTGGCACGCGCAAGTACCAACTCGTCGTCGGTGATCCGGCGATGTTCGCCGCGGGCGCATTTCGTGCCGCGCTGCAAGCACACGGCGTCATCGTCGACGGAGAAATTAAGGTGGGACGCGCGCCGGCCACGTCGGTTGTCGTGACCAGTCTTCCGTCTCCTCCGTTGGCGCGCATCATCTCGCTGATGAATCGCGAGAGCATCAATCACTTCGCCGAGCTCTTGTGGCGCGATGCGGCGCGCGGAGTGGATCGCTCGGTCGTCGGCTCTGCCGAGACGGCGAACAACACACTGCAAGACTTTCTCGTACACAAAGTCGGTGCGTCCGCCGATGCAGTCACCGCAACCGACGGCAGCGGATTGTCCGTACTCGATCGCGTGACGCCGCGCGCGTTAGTGCAGCTCCTGTCACACGCGCACAAAGCAACTTGGAGCAGTGCGTTTCACGCGTCGCTGCCGGTGGCGGGAGAGTCGGAGTTATTGCGTCGGCGCATGAAGACCACGCCGGCGCAGGGCAACTTGCACGCGAAGACGGGCACTACCAATGATGTGATCGGACTCTCTGGTTATGTGACTGCCGAGAATGGCGAGATACTGGCCTTCGCGTTGCTGTACAACGGCAACGATCGGTGGCACGCGCGCGAAACAATCGACGCGATTGGTCCAACCATGGCCGCGTTCTGGCGCGATTGACAAAGCCAGCGCGATAGGCGCTGGCTTTGTGGTTTTCGCTACACAACCGCGTTGTGTAATCCGCACATCGCGCTTACGACATCACAACGTCACCGCTGTCGCGTCGCACGTGTCCGCGCCAGCGCCGCCTTGCTGCGTCGCGCTGCGCCCGCCGCGGCTGCGCCACTCGCCTTGCGATCATGCTGTGCCGCGCTGGACAGTGCGAGCGCGTCCGGCGATGTGAATGTCGAGCGGATCGACGCCTGCACACCGCCGCTCGCCGAGCCGGTCACAATCGTACTGTTGTAGCCGACGGCAAATGCGCCGCCTGATGCGTCAGGTGCGCCCGAGAGCGCCCACAAGAGATCGGTAGTGCCCGTCACAGTCGACTGCCACGTTGTGCCGTTAAAGCGCAGAAGCGTACCGCCGTCTCCGGTTGCGTATACATCCGAAACGCCGGTGCCCCACACCGATGTGAGTGCTTTGGTTGCGCCGATCGGTGATGATGTCCACGATGTGCCGTTGTATCCAAACGCGAAGCCCACCGCACCATCAGCGTCCGAACCAACGGACAGCAAATTGTTCGAACCGGTCATCCACACTCCAAACAGTGTGGTCGCGCTGTTCGGCGAGGTCATCGTTGACCACGTGGTGCCGTTGTATCGCATCACCAATCCGCCAACGCCAGACGCATACACCTCTGTCGCTGACACGCCGTACACGCTCAGCAACGTCGCGTTGGATGCTGCCGTGGTTTGTAGTGACCATGTGGTGCCGTTGAATCGCAAAATTTCACCGATGTCTGTCACCGCAAAGACATTGCTGCTACTGGACCCCCACACCGCAAAAACGCGCGCGGTTGAGGGGAATGTTTGCGCCGTCCACGCCGTGCCGTTCCATCGCAGCATCGTGCCGTTGTCACCACCAGCAAACGCGTCAGTCGCACTTGCACCCCACACCGTGTACAAATGCGCTGCCGATGGCGTTGTCTGTCGGGTCCAACTGGTGCCATTCCATCGAAACACGAATCCGTATTCGCCAACCGCCCATGAATTCGTAGCCGATGTCGTCCACACGTCGAGAAGATCGGGTGCAAAATTGTTGGTCGTCCATGCGCCACCCGAAAAACGTTGCACGGCGCCGCGCTGTCCGGCCGCCCACACATCATTGGACGCGTCGACCGCGACGCCAAACGTCGCCACGCGATAGGTGATCGGCGTTGAGACGAGAGTCGCGACGTCGAGCACGTACACGCCGCTCGATCCTCCGATGTACGCGCGGTTGTTCGCGACCGCCGCAACGGAATAGAAGTCGTCGCCGACACCATTGCTGTTGATCAACGTCCAGTTCTGCCCG
>JANXUN010000086.1 GCA_025356185.1 Gemmatimonadaceae bacterium | reverse complement strand
CGCAAGCGATTGTCGCACGCGTGCTCACCGCGGCGGCTGAAGCGCCGAGCGCGCGTCGCAGCACCGTGCCCGCCAACGTGAATGCGGCGGTGCTGACGGCGTTGCAGAAGCTACCGGCCGATCGGTTTGCGAGTGCGGCTGCGATGTCGGAGGCGCTGCAGAATCGCACGTACGCGACCGCGGCGACGCACGCTGACACGAGTAATCACCGATCGAGCACATGGAGCCGCACGGCCACAATCGCGACTGCTGCGTCAGCCATCGTGGCGCTTGGTGCTGTTGCTGTTGCCACATGGGCGCTGCGCGCGCGGACGGGAGCATCGGCGCAACCCGTTGTCCGTTTCACCGTACCGATTAGCGACGGCGTGCAGCTGCAGGCGCTCGCTATCTCCAGCGATGGACATCAGTTCGCGTACATCGCGGACTCGGCCACCGTGCCGCGTTTGCGCGTGCGCACACTCGACTCTACCAGCACCAAGGCGATCACATCGGCCGACGGACTGCGGTACGGTGGCGTCGCGTTTTCTCCCGACGGCAAGTGGGTCGCGTTCATTAATCGAG
Source organism: Gemmatimonadaceae bacterium (assembly GCA_025356185.1). Taxonomy (GTDB): domain Bacteria; phylum Gemmatimonadota; class Gemmatimonadetes; order Gemmatimonadales; family Gemmatimonadaceae; genus Gemmatimonas. The sequence continues at coordinate 3,419 of JANXUN010000086.1, read as the reverse complement.
GTCAGTTGATGAAAGCGCAGATCGCGGGCGGACCAGCGCAGGCAGTCGCCGACATCGCGGGCGCGAACGGCATCGTCTGGACGCGCGACAACACCATCGTATTGGGCGGATTCGGCGTGCGCGGCACGGGGTTGCGCACGGTTTCGGCGAACGGCGGAGCAGTGCGCGTGCTCACGAAAGCCGCCGCGGGTGCGACCGGTCATTTGCACATGTATCCGGTGGCACTTCCCGATGATGAACACATTGCGTTCACCGACTTCGGACCGGGAGGCGCAGAAGACGACTTTGTGAGCGTGACGTCGCTTGCCAGTGGCGACGTCGTGAACTCGACGATTGTTGGCCAGCCGCTCGGGTTTGCGGCAGGGCACCTACTGTACAAGGCGATCGGCGACGATGCCTTGCTGAGTGTGCCGTTCGATCCTCTGTCGCCGCGCACTGTGCGAGATGCCGAGGTGATATCAGTAGGAGCGTGGAATGCCGCATTGAGTGCGAGCGGGGTGCTAGTCGCCGCAAGCGGAGGGCGAACTGCGACATTTGCGTGGGTGAGCGCCGACGGGAAAACGGCGACGGCAATCACTGGACTCGATTCGGTCGTTCGCGGCGGTGATCCTCGACTCTCACCGGACGGAACGCGGCTCGCGTTCGTGCGGAACAGTCGCGACGGGCGCAGCACCGAAGTGGCGATACACACGTTTGCTAACGCGACGACAAGTCGCTTGGCCACCGTTGGCCTGAGGCCTGAATGGACGCCCGATGGTACGCGCGTGATGTACCAATCCACGCGTACCGACATCAAGTTACCGACCGGTTTGCTGTGGCAACCTGCCGACGGTAGCGGCACGTACCAAGTGTTCGGCAGTCGCGCCACGCGCTCCGATGGCGCGATCTATTATGCCGTGATGTCACCAGATGGCATGTGGCTGATGTATCGCGCGAATAGCGATGGCGGGCTCAAGGTGGTGCGAGTCAACAGCGACGACTCATCGCGCGTGTTCGTGGAAGCCGGGCAGTCTGTCGCGATGCCGCGATTTTCTCCCGATGGTAAATGGGTGGCGTATGTGACGGGCGAGACGGCTCGGCGCGAGGTGTATGTGCGTCCGTTTCCAGGGCCCGGACCGGTGATCACCGTTTCTACTGGCGGCGGCACCGAACCGATATGGTCACGCGATGGCGCGCAGCTGTTTTATCGATCTGGTCGCCAGATGATCAGCGCGCGCATCGAACGCTCGCCGACCTTTCGCGTTGTTTCGCGGCAGACGTTGTTCGAGGGAGACTATCTCGCCTCACCGAACTACACGCAGTACGATGTCGCGCGCGACGGTCGATTCATCATGCTCGCGCCGACTGGTGAGGGTACGCAGCTGACGGTGGTGGTGAACTGGCCAGCGGAGTGGAGCACGAAGCGGTAGGATGCAATCGGTGAGGTGATCGCGCGCGACTCACCGATCCGACGCGTGCTGCACTGACAGAACAGCGTCTGGAGCGCCGGTACATTGTGCGCGGCGTATATTCCCTCCCATGAGCCTTCCCACCGGCGCCGCTACCAAGATCTCGCTCGACGATCTGTATGGCGAGGAGACTGCCAACTGGATGCGACTCACCCCACAACAGCGCTGGGCGGAGACCATTCGACTGTCGGCGTGGTTCCATGCGCTCGGAGGCACCAGTGATCCCGATCCAGATCCTTCGAGTCCTTTCTACGATCCAGCGATTCGACGTGCCCGCCCTGTTGATGGGGGGACAGGCGTGCGTGTTGTACGGCGCGGCAGAGTATAGCCGCGACCTTGATCTGGCTGTCCTTGCCACGGATGACGCACTACCGCGGCTGACCGCGGCGATGCAGTCGCTCCACGCAACCGTGATCGCAGTGCCTCCGTTCGACCTGCAGTTTCTCGCGCGTGGCCATGCCGTGCACTTCAGCGTTCCCGACTACGACACCGATGCTGCTGTCGGTACACCGCTTCGTGTCGATGTCATGAGCCGCATGCGCGGCGTGGCGCCGTTCGACGAACTGTGGGCGCGTCGCACCTCAATCACGCTGCCCGGCGCAACGGAATCGGCAAGCGTGACGGTGGAGTTAATGGCACTCGAGGATCTCGTGGCGGCGAAGAAAACGCAGCGCGACAAGGACTGGCCGATGCTCCGTCGCCTAGTTGATGCGTCATACGATAGCGCGCGCGACGTGGATGCGACGACCGAGCAGGCGGCGTTTTGGCTCACCGAACTTCGGTCGCCGGAATTTCTAAACGAGGCCGTCGCACGGTTTCCACGCGACGCAGCGCGCTCAACTCGTCCGGCCGTGGTGGCCGCCATCGCGGAGGGCGATGTGGCGTCAGCGCTGGCGGTTGAGCAGTCGGCAGAAATGTCTGCCGATCGTGATTACTGGCAGCCGCTGCGACGTGAGCTGGAATCGTTGCGGCACGCGGCCAGAAGAGCGTAACGTGCCGTTCACGCCGCTTCAGTCGCACGTCGAGATTCCTGCTGGCGGAGTTGTTGCCCAACCGGCAGATATGCCAATCGGCTAGCGCATTCAGTGTTTGTTTTCCATGATGGCTATTCGTTGCACGTGATGTACCGCGAAACCCTCACCTCACTGACGATACGTGCGCATCAGCGACATGAACTGGATGCAGGTGGAGGAATACCTGCGTCACGACGACCGTGCGATTCTGCCGCTGGGAAGCACGGAGCAGCACAGCTATTTGCGGCTCACCGTCGATTGCATTCTGCCCGAACGGGTTGCCGTCGACGCCGCCGAACCGCTCGGGATTCCGGTGTTTCCCGTGCTGCCGTACGGCGTGACGCCGTACTTTCGCGAATTTCCGGGATCAATTTCGTTGCGCGTCGACACGCATTTGCGTGTCGTGACAGACATTCTCGATGGTATGGCTCACAGCGGTTTTCGGCGCATTCTGATTGTGAACGGCCACGGTGGAAACAGTGCGGTGCAGCAGTATGTACCGGAGTGGACGGCCGAGCATCCGGAGTGTCGCGTGATCTTTCACAACTGGTGGAACGCACCGCGCACGTGGGCCAAAGTGCAAGCAATCGATCCGGTGGCGTCGCACGGTTCGTGGATGGAAAACTTTCCGTGGACGCGACTGCCGGGTGTTGACGTGCCGACTACGCAGCGACCAATGGTGGATCTCGCGCGCGTGCGCATGCTCGATCCCGTCTCGCTGCGCGAATATTTGGGTGACGGGAATTACGGCGGCGTGTATCAGCGCAGCGACGACGAGACGTTGGCGTTGTGGCAGGTGGCGGTTGAAGAGACGCGCGAACTGCTGACGGGATCATGGGGTGGTGAATCCTGACGCACGAAACGAGTGCAACACCGACGCGGTGGTTGTTTTGGGGCGCGGGCGCGATTGGCGGCACGCTCGCGGCGTATCTCGCGCGTGCGGGTCACGATGTTACAG
>JANXUN010000033.1 GCA_025356185.1 Gemmatimonadaceae bacterium | reverse complement strand
CGGAGTACGCGCGGTGCTGCAGTGGCTCGGTGACGCGACTCCCTCGCGTCTGGAGATCGCGGCGATCATTGCGCTCGCTTACGGCGTCGTGTTGAGCGTTGAGGGTGCCGGGTTGTGGCTGGCGAAGACGTGGGCCGAATGGTTCTCGGTGGTCGTCACGGCATCACTGATCCCGTTTGAAGTGTGGGAAGTGATGCACCGGTTTACTCCCGTGCGCGTCAGCGTGCTGGTGCTGAATGTGGCCGTGGTGTGGTATCTCGTGCGCGAGATACGTCTCAAGCGCGTCACCTCAAGGCCCAAGCACGACGTCGATACTTGAAAGAATTTGATCGGGCAACATTGTATTTGCTCGCGCTGATGACCACGTCAGGTTGCTGACTTCGAGACTTCTTATGGCGTTGAGCACAATGACGATGGGCGAACTGGAATTAGCCCGCCGGTCGAGTCCACGTCGTACGTCGCGTAGCTAGCTGAACAGATTCGCAAGCGGAAGTGTGAATCCGGGCAGGATGGCGTCGCCGTTGAGCGCAGACGACTCGCTCACGATCTCCTCACCACCGTCGTCCTTGTACACTCGTGCGACGCGCCGCATTGGATCGATGACCCACACCAGTGACGAACCAGCGTTCAACCAGTCGGCGACTTTCCGAAGCACGTCGAGCGGCCGATCATTTGGCGAGAGCACCTCAACGACCAGATCGGGCGCGAGCTCTGCGAAGCCGCGTTGGTCTATCGGCCTACGGTGATACGACACAAATGCGACGTCGGGTGCGCGTACGGTATCGGGGTTGCGCTGTAACGTGAAGCCGGTTTCTGCTGCCAGCACATCGCCAAGCGGGTGCAACGCGGCGCGATCCGCCTGGTCACGCCGTAAGAACAGGGCAATCTCGACCGTGATGCGCACAGCTATGTCGCCGTGTCGATAGCCTGCGGGCTCGCGAACGACGAGCCGACCTCGGATCAGTTCCGTGCGCATGCCCTGCGCATCGTACATGAAGAGCTGTTCGGCGTTGATCGGGTCGGACGACGAGTCGATAGTCGGTAGCATTGGCTCCGCTCTCCGTGTCTTTCGCGTGTGAGTCATTGCGAGAGTCTACGATGCGGCGTCAGTGCGCCGTCATCACCGTGCACTGAAAAGCTATGCGTGGCGGATCACCAAGTCTACTCGGCGATTTCCGGTCAAAGCACGAAAGGCAATTCCGTGGATGTCCGGGCGAGGGAGCGCTAAATTGATTCACCGTTCGGATGACAACGAGTACTTGGCCCGGAATGCCTATGAAAAAGCGCAGCCGTCCCGTCAAAGATTCAGCCTCGCAGAACCCTCTGTCTGCGCGCGACGACATCATGCGCGACGTCACTCGTATGCTGAGTCGCAAACAGTTCGACAGCATCGATGATGTGAAGTCATTCATGGAGCGGGAGCTGATTGGCAAAGCTGTGCCGCATGTACAAGGGATGACGGATCGCGAACGTGCGGAGGATTTAGTGTCGGCGGCACGCGAGGAGATGTCGCCCGCGAAAGCGCGGTCGATGGCACAGCAGGCACTCGCACTCGACGCCGACTGCATTGACGCACATTTGTTGTTGTCGGAGATGGCCGAGACGCCACCGGAAGCGCTCGCGCATGCGAAAGCAGCCGAGGACGCTGGTCGTCACGTGCTGAAGGACCGGCAAGCAGAGGATGGCATCCCGTACTGGTTCTATGATTTTGGTCGACGATATCTCTACGCGAAGCAGTTTCCGGCCGAGTTGCTGTGGGAGATAGGCGACAGACCCGCAGCAATTGCCGAAGCACGACATATCCTGCGTCTCAACAAGGACGACAATCAGGGCGTGCGCTACACGCTGCTCGGCTGGTTGATGCGCGCGGGATCGGTGGAGGACATTGACGCGCTGCTGGGGCTGTATGACGAGCGTTCGATCGCCGCATGGGCGTTCCCGAGAGCATTGCATGCATATCGCACGCGCGGCACTGCGCGCTAACGCGCACGTCGCTCCGATGCTCCTTGGCAAATCCGAAATGCCTGATGAGGCGCCGGAGACGTATACCGTGGGTGGGAAAGACGAAGCGGCGATCTACGTGAGCGGCGCGATGCCGATGTGGTTTGAATCGCCGGGTGCGATGGAGTGGCTGGCGCGAGTGGCGCGGGCGACGCCGTTGGGTGGGGGTGGACGCACCGGGCGCACACGGTAGCGGCGAAGTGCTCCACAGATGTAAATGCAGCGCTTGCTGTGCTTTTCGCCGACCTTGACGCAGGTGCCGCGGCGTGTCGCTCATCCGGCGCGGCGACCGCGTCGAACCCGAGCGAATCCACAATCGTCAGCGACTCGATCAAGCGCGCTAGAGACTTCAGTTCGAAACGCCTCCCCGACCCTGACACTCTTGATCCGACCAAGCGCTGCGGACTCTTCACGTTGCGCATGATACAAGTCCCACCGCAGTTGCATGTTCAACCACACATCGGCCGACGTTCCGAAGTACTTCGCCAGTCGCAGCGCGGTGTTCGGCGTGATGCCTCGCTTGCCGTTCACGAGTTCGTTGATGCGCTGATACGGAACGTGAATGCCGTCAGCGAGCTGTCGTTGTGTCAAACCCAACGGACTGAGGAACTCCGCCAGCAGCAATTCGCCTGGGTGAGAGGGCGGCGCGTTCGTCGGAACCCTTACCATGGCGTTGTTCCTGTTATCGGTGATAA
>JANXUN010000007.1 GCA_025356185.1 Gemmatimonadaceae bacterium | reverse complement strand
AACCAAGCGAGCCCACGCTGTCCAAGGCAACGTTGACGGTTACCGCCAGAAGCAGCACCGCGAGCAACGACACAATCACGCGCGACCCCCACGGGCGCACTCGCGGTGCACCTGCCGTTCGCGCGTACTCCGCCAGCGCATATGGCGAGTACGACGACGAGTAGGCATTCATGCGCGTCGCCAGCGATTGTGATTGCCACTGCACCGCGTCCGCGAGTTCAGCGCACTCGACACAATGCTTGCAGTGCGCATCGATGGTGGCGACCATGCGCGCGTTTGACGGCGCTGCGGTTAAGAGTACATCCTGACAGTGTGAGCAGTTCATGATGCAAAAAGATGAGGGTGACTGCTGCGAAGTTTGCTCCGAATGGCTGTGCGCGCCTTGAACAGATGCGCACGCACGGTGCTGGCGTTCACGCCGGTCAGCTCGGCCACTTCTGCGGGATCGTATTGCTGCAAGTCCACGAGATCGAACACTTCACGTTGCTTGGGTGGCAATTCGAGAAAATACGTTTGCACAAGCTCCCGAAATTGCGATCGGTCAACGCGGGCACCTGGATCGGTTAGCTACACATCGTCAGCGGCGTGCGGCAATTCGATGCGCACGAGCCGCTCGCGACGCGCGTCTGTTCGATGCCGGGCAAGCCCAACGCTGCGCACGATCTGATACAGCCACGCGTTCACGTCGCCGTCGCCTCGATACTGGGAAAGTCCGTGATACAATCGCACGCTCGATTCCTGCACGATGTCCTCGGCGTCGTCGATGTCCTTCGCGAACGACAGCGCCCATCGAAACAGCTGTTGCTGGACCTGCGCGATGAGCTGATCGAACGCCTGCACGTCGCCACGCGCCGCGGCGTGCACGCACACTGCCAGCGCGGGATTGGGAACGACGCTCATCCCAGCAAGACGCCGCGAGTGCGCCAACTGTTTACCGCACGCACATAAACGCGCCGTGACGCCACCGCACCCTCGCGTGTTGAGAAGCCAAACCCCATTCTATTCTGTATGAAAATCCTCCTGACCGCCGCCTCGCTCGCCCTCTGCTCCATGTCGCTCCACGCCCAGGCTTCGAAACTTGGCGACTGGCCGCAGCATTCGCGCCAGCGTCCCACGGCGCCCATCGTTCACCCGGGTCCGCAAAAGGCACAAAAGGCGACGGCCGGCGCGATCTCGCTCTTCGATGGCACCACGCTTGATCAGTGGTCGTCGGGAGAGGGGGCGCCTGCCAAGTGGAAGATCACCGACGGCGCGATGGAAGTTGTGCCCGGCACGGGCACGCTCACCACGAAGGCGAGTTTCGGCGATGTACACTTGCACATCGAATGGATGGCGCCCAAGCCCGCCGAAGGCAAAGATCAGGATCGCGGCAACAGCGGCGTGTTTTTTGGAGGAGGCCGGTACGAGGTGCAAGTGCTCGACTCATATGAGAACGTCACCTACGCCGACGGTCAGGCGGGTGCGATCTACGGACAATTCCCGCCAACAAAAAACATGGCATTGCCGCCGGGTGAATGGCAAACGTATGACATCATTTACTATCGCCCGCGTTTTGATGCGAGCGGCAAGCTGCTCAAGCCCGCGAAGATGACTGTGACGTGGAACGGCGTGGATGTGCAAGACAACATGGAGCTTGTCGGTCCCACGGCTAACGGGTCACGTCCGCCGTACGAAGCGCATGCGGACAAACTGCCGATTTCGCTGCAGGATCACGGGCACAAGGTGCGCTTTCGGAATATCTGGTTGCACGAACTCGAGAAGTCGGGGAAGTAGCGAGCGTTACTTGAGCGCAGAGTACACCAGCGTTTTGAACTGATCACCGAGCCGCACGGTTGATCCGGTGACGTTGGTGTACACGAGGCCGATGAGATGTTCTTTGGGATCGGCCCAATACGTCGTGTTGAATGCCCCGCCCCACATGAACGAGCCTTCGGACAGCGGCGTGCGGAAATCGTTGCTTGGCGTTTCGAGTTGAAAGCCCAAACCAAAATTGGGTTGAATTGTGCCGACTTGGTTGGTGAGCATCATCTCGATTGTCTTGCGACCGAGCAGTCGCACACCATCGAGTTCGCCGTTGTTCATCAGCATTTGCAAAAAGCGCGCGTAGTCGCCCGTGGTCGATGACAGCCCCGATCCACCGCTGAAATACGTGACTGGCCGTTTCGCAAAGTCGACGTTCGACGCGCTCATCGCCGACAGTTTGCCACTTCGTTCGACGTGCATCCCCGCGAGTCGATCAAATTTGTCAGTCGGTAGCGCAAAATAGGTATCGCGCATCTTGAGCGGCGCAAAAATGCGCGTGCGGAAAAACTGATCGAGTGAAACGCCAGACAGCACTTCGACGAGTCGTCCAATCACGTCAACGCTCAATCCGTACGTAAACTTTTCGCCCGGTTCGTGTTTGAGCGGCAGCTTCGCCAACACCTTGATTTTGTCGGCAAGCACATCGCCTTCAACACCGCCGATACCCGCCTGCACTCCCGCCTTAGCGTAAATGGCTCTGAATTCTTCGCTGCCGATTGACGGATAGTCGATCCCTGACGTGTGGGTGAGCAGATGCCGAATCGTGATGCGACGCGCGGACGGTTTTGTTTCGTACGTGGTGTCGGCGGCTTTGAACGTTGTGAGTACCGTTGCGCGTCCAAACTCGGGCAGATACATGCCGATCGGATCATCCAACTGAAAG
>JANXUN010000685.1 GCA_025356185.1 Gemmatimonadaceae bacterium | reverse complement strand
GTTAAACCGCCGCCCGCTGTTCGCAGTCAACCCCCGCCTGCAGTTTGCAGTTAACCCGCGGTTTCACCCGCCGTTAAACTGGCAACTGACCTGCAGGCAAACTGGCAACTAACCTGCGGGCAAACTGGCAACTGCCTTTTCTCAATCCGAAATATCGTCCATGCCCCTCGTCGAGCTCGTTCCGAATTTCTCCGAAGGCCGCGACCCTTCCGTCATCGCCGCCATTCGTGATGCTATTGCGAACACACCGGGCGCGCATGTGCTCGACGTCTCGAGCGATCCGTCGCACAACCGCACGGTCATCACCGCGGTAGCATCTCTCGACGCCGCCGTGCCCGCAGCGTTCGCCGCAATGTCGGTTGCACGGGATCGCATCGATCTCACCAAACATCAAGGCGAACACCCGCGCATCGGCGCAACCGATGTGGTGCCATTCATTCCACTCGACGGCACCACCATGGACGACTGCATCGCCCTCGCTCGCGAGCTCGGTGCCCGCGTCGCGAATGAGTTGCACATTCCCGTGTACCTGTACGAGCGCGCCGCTACAACACCAGCGCGCGAAAACCTGGCCGACGTTCGTCGCGGCGAGTTTGAAGGACTGCGTGACGACATTCGCGTCAACGCCGCGCGCGTTCCCGATTTTGGCAACGCCCAAGTGCACCCCACCGCCGGCGCCACAGCGATTGGCGCGCGCCCGTTTCTGGTCGCGTACAACGTGTATTTAGGCGACGCCAAAAACCTTCCCGTTGCGAAGGAAATCGCGAAAGCCATTCGCGGCTCATCCGGCGGACTGCGCTACGTGAAAGGCCTGGGCCTCGAGGTCGATGGCCAGGCGCAAGTGTCGATGAACTTGGTCGACACCGAAAAGACGCCGCTGCATCGCGTGTACGAAATCGTAAAGTCCGAAGCGGCCGCGCACGGCGTGCAGGTCACATGGAGTGAACTCGTTGGTCTCGTACCCGAACGCGTGTTGCTCGAAGCCGGCGCGCGTCACGTGCAGTTGCGCGACTATTCGCCCAACATGTTGCTCGACCGAAAAGTGCGCGACCTCGTCGCGGGTGGTGAATCAGTAGACGGCTTCATGTCGAGCGTCGCTGGGCCCACACCAACACCCGGAGGCGGCAGCGTCGCCGCACACGTTGGCGCACTTGCTGCTGCGCTCGCGCAAATGGTGGCGGGACTCACGATCGGCAAAAAGAAATACGCCGCCGTCGAGAATGAAATGAAAGAACTGTCGCTTAAAGCTAGCGCGCTTCGGCGTCATCTTGCCGGACTCGTGCAACACGACGCCGACTCGTACGAGCACGTGCGCACCGCGTATGCAATGCCGCGCGAACCCGAAGACGCACTGCGCGCACGCGAAGCCGCGATCAGCAACGCGCTGATTGGCGCGGCAGAAGTGCCGCTGGAAACCGCGCGCGCTGCGGCCGACGTCTGCGAACTTGCCGCAGCAGTGACCGAACGCGGCAACAGCAACGCCAGCACCGATGGTGCAGTTGCCGCACTCATCGCGCACGCCGCGTGCAAAGGCGCAGCACTCAACGTGCGCGTCAACGTCGTCTCGCTTACCGGTGATGCGGCGAAACGCGGCGCGGAGCTGTTGCGTGATGTCAACGCGTGTGTAGTCACAGCGGAATCGCATCTGCGTCGTGCCGAAGCGGGTGCTGCACGCGCGATGGCTTCGAGCTAGACACTTCTTGAATGCGGAGCTTACATGCGTTCCGCAGCGTAGTTCACCGACACACCTTTCCGCCGCAGCGAATCCGATAGCGAACGACACTCTGCAGGTCGTCGCCATCGCGAACCGTAAACCAGACGTGTTCATCAGTCGCAGCCATCAAATAACTGCGTGGCGGCACGTCAAACTGTGCGATAGGCGTCCCGGAAACATTGAGCACAATCACGTACGAACTCGTTTGTGACGCGAGCATCGTCAGCCACGTGAAGCCGTTTGACTGCACGAACACGCCGTTGGCGGGAGCAAATACCGGCGGAATTTTCGACTGTGGCAGCTTGTGAATGTTCAGGTCGATGCCAACACCCTTCGCGAGCACGCTGTCGACATAGCGAGTCGGCATCGGGGTTCCGACATAGGGAACGCGCTGCACAAAAACTGTGTCGCCGTTCGCCTTCACTCGCGTCACCGGCACAGCGCCTCCGCGCTCGCGAAGATCTGCCAAGCCAACATGAACAATGGCCGAGCCATCAGACGCAATTCCATAAAAGCCCGTCGCTGATAGCTCTCGCTGCCAGCGAGAGTCCCAGTCTGTCGCAAGCAGACGCGTACCTCGCAAATCCTTGCTCACCGCGAGGATCACCGACTCGCCGGAATACCGTGACTGTCCTTTTCGCCACAACCGCGCGTGTCCGATCACTGTTCCGTCGCTACTTCGACCGTTCGGCGAGAAGTCGCTGACGTTGAGTTGCGAGTCGGACATCAAGATCGGTCGATTCAATCCTTCAACGGGCACAGTGCGAAGCAACGCACCGCTGCTGGTAAAAAAAAAATGACGTTGCAATCCGAAATCGTAAATCCAAATCGTATCGCCAATCCATCCTTGCGTGGCCGGTTGGCGAAACTCTCCGGGCCCACCGCCACGTCGTCCAATCGTCGCAACGCGCTTGCCCTTCGCGTCGTACACACGCACCTGCGCGTCCTGTCGAAAGGTGAGGGCAAGCACGTCGTTCGGACCAACCTGACCGCCGCCGAGCGCACTAAAATCCTCGCGCTTCGCATCTATCCGCAAATCCTCAACAAGCGTCGCACGCGGTATCGCCGGCTGCGCAACGACGACACCGACAGGCATCCACGCCAACGCAATCCTCAAAAATCGTTGACTCAAAAAACGTCGCATTCTCACTCGCCCCCGCTCATCGTGGCCGTATCCGTGTTCATCCGTGCCCTTTCCGTGTCATCCGTGTCAGTCAGTTCCCGAACTGCTCGCCCACTCGCGATCAAATCAGTTCGTATCCGTTCAAGATCCGTTCCTATCCGCGGTAATCAGTTCCGATCACGCAACCTGCACTAATCCGCCCGCACCGCAGGCGCCGGCAAAACCCCATCCACCAAAAACTGCGCACGCGCAAACGCATACACGTCTCGCGATCGCCGCAAATCACCCCGCACAAACTCCACCGCGTCGTGCGTCGTCGAGCAATGCCACTGCTGAAAGTTTTGAGGATTCGCCGAGTGAAACACGGCCGGCGCAAACGCCGCGATATTGTTGCCGTCACCCGCATCGCGCGCCGAGCGAAATCGCACGAGTTCTACACCCGCCGCGCGCATCGCAGTTCCCAACCGCTGCGACTCCGCGTACGAAACTGGCGATGAAATCGCGTGTCCAAATGCGCCGAACGGCGGTACAGTAAGGTCGACAGACCGTTCGCTCCGCATGCGAACCGTGAACGCGGTTAACGGCGTTGTCACCAGCCCGAGCGCAGCGCGCGAACCCGCCAGAAACAGCAGTCGATAGTACGCCACCTCGGCAAACGCCGTGCGCGGTTCCTCGGCACCATACCAGATGCCGCGCTCACGTCGTGATCCAAAGCGTGAGCCATACCGCAGCGGCGGATAGCGGAACGGCGTCGAGAGCAAATAGTGATACGTCGCGCTCACAAGCACTGGCGGCTTCACGGCGTCAATCAGCGTCTCCAACAGTTCTTGCTCGGCCGCTGAGTCAACCAGCTTTCGCGTCGACACCTCGTGCTGTGACTCGACCACCCGCCACGCTGCCACCCGCAGGTGGCGAAGCTCAGAGTCGCCCGCGCACTGCGTCCAAATACTGGACGACATCGACAAGACCCTCCACCGTCACAATGCGCTGCGCGGGCACGCCGCCGACATGATCATTCATCGCATGTAACCACGCGCGCGCGCGTTCGTCGTCGCCGCCAACCAGCGCATCAAGCGAACGAAAGAGGCGCACGAACATCAACGCCAATTCCCCCTCTTTGCTGGACGGATCGATCCCGCGCTGCGCCTGCATGCGGGACACAGATGCCTCGCTCAGCCCGAGCACGCGTGAAAGCTCACGATTCGTGAGACCAAGGCGCTTCGCTGCCGACAACGCGGCCTTGGCAACGACCGCCGCCGGATCGGGCGCCACTTGAGACGCAAGCATGGTGGTCATATTTGAAAATTTAATCGCATAATCTTTCACCTGCAAGTCAGTACGAAGGAAATACTGCCGCTTCGACTGTCAGGGTTCCTCGGGCGGCTTCAACCGCCTAGCGGCCGCGCTTGGCGTCCACGGCGTTCCCGGCTCAAACTCGCGCCAGAGAAGCGCCGACACGGCCCGAATGAGCGTGTACCCCTCGTTGGTCTCTTCGTAGCTCTTGTCGGCCTGGTTTTTCGTCATCACCGCAAACACGTAGTCACCGTGCGGCGCATTCACCAACACAACTTCGCTCCGCGACTGATCCACCATCCCCTGCTTGGACGCCGCCTGCACCCACGGAGGCAGCTGTGAAAGCGCTTCTCCGTTCCAGTAAATGCGCGTGAGATGCCGGTACATCTCTTCGCTCGAGGCGGCATCCACCGCGCGCCCGTCGCGAATCATCACCAGCAGCGACGCGATTTCTCTTGGCGTGGTTTGTCCCCATCCAAACGCCGAACGATTCTTTTCGCGGCCAGCCACGCGTGAGTTCACGCGCGTCGAATCAAATCCGTGCTCGTGCAACCACGCATTGATCGTATCCCCGCGCACGAGTCCCTGCAGCCACAACGCCGACGTGTTGTTGCTCTCGGTAATCATTTGCAACGTGAGTCGCGCAACAGGAATCTGCGCGCCGACACGGGGCATCGAGAGCGAATCGTCGTACGCATAGCGCAATGAATCAGTGTACGTCATCATTGTTTGAAACGTGAACTGACCCTTCGCGATGGCCGCGAACGTGCCAATCAAGATGGGCACCTTGATCATGCTCGCCGTCGGAAACAGTTCGTCGGCACGGATCCGCACGGTGCGTCCGCTTTTCACGTGACGCACGTAAATACCAACGTCACCATGTACCGCTTGTGCTAACGTCGCCAGCTTCGCGGTGAGCTTTGCGTCTACGCGCTCTTTCGGCATTGCGCGGGAAACGGGCGGAGCCACGCCCGATGACGTACTCGCCATCTGCGCACACGCACGGGCTGGCCGCAACGCAACAGCGGCGATCGCACACAATGCGACCACCGCCGGTACTCGCGCGCTCACACGAGTCATCGATTCGCTCGTGGCGTGGCTACTTGCTCCAGGGCGGCACGATGCCGTTTTGACGCGCGTACGCGATGCTCTGCCCCAAGTGTTCGTGCAGGTGCGTGGTGGTACCGATCCAGAGCGCTTGCTTGGATGACTTTTGTCCAAACATATCGACAACGACCGTGAGATCCGCGGCGGTGGTCTTCGCCATCGCCGCCTTGAGATGCGCGAAACTCGCGTCGAGTGCTTCAACGATCTGCGCGGTCGTCATCGTCTGTTTTTCGAACGCGTCAAACGATTTGAAGTTTTTCATGTCGAGCTTGACACTCGCAGGAATCGCCGTGCCGGCAAGCGCGGGCATCATGTAATTGTCGCCGGCGACGTGCAGAAACACCTCACTCACCGAGCGTACGCCGACACCTGGACGCGCCGGGTATTTCGCGACCGGCACCGCCTTGGCAAGAGCGACAAATTTTGAGTGAACCGCGTCCACGTCTTTCATGAGGTCGGTCATGACAGTTGGCGATTCAGCGCGAAGTGACGATGCCGGAACCAGCGACAGATCGACGCTCGGCCGGGCGGTCTGTGCGCGTGACGTGGCCGCTGCGGCACACGTAACGATCGCGAAGGTCGACATCTGCACAACGCGGCGGATTTTCAGCAATCTGGTCGTCATGGTCGTGATGGAGGAGATGAGAGCGTGAGATAGAACGCCGCACGGCTACACGCGCACGGTCACGTTACCGTGTGAGACTACAGCGTCAGAATGCGCGGCCCTTGTTCCGTAATCGCGACCGTGTGCTCAAAGTGCGCTGACCGCTTTGCGTCAGCGGTGACGACGGTCCATTTATCGCTCAGTGTACGCGTCTTCGCCGTACCAACATTCACCATCGGTTCGATCGCGATGGTCAATCCCGGCACCAGCTTCTTGCCGCGCTTGGGCTTACCATAGTTCGGAATTTGCAGTTCTTCGTGCGGCGAAAATCCGACGCCATGGCCAACGAGCTCGCGCACGACGCTAAAGCCTTCCGCCTCAACAATCGACTGTACGGCGTGTCCGATATCGCCAATGTGATTTTCGGGCGTCGCCGCGGCAATGCCAGCCGCCAGCGCGCGCTCCGTCACGTCCAGCAATCGCTGCGTCAACGCGTCGATCGTGCCAACAGGCACGGTGATAGCGGCATCGGTATACATGCCGTCCAGCTTCACTCCCACATCGACCGTCACGATATCGCCGTCATTCAATACGCGCTTCCGCGACGGAATGCCATGAACGATCTCTTCGTTGATCGAGATGCACACGCTGCCCGGAAAACCATACAGCCCCTTAAACGCCGGTTCGGCGCCAGGGTGCCCACGGATGAACGCCTCGCCGATAGCGTCGAGCTCAAGCGTCGAGATGCCAGGCTTCACCGCATCCCGCATCGCGACCAGCGCACCGCGCAGGATCACGCCGCCGCGAGCCATAACATCGATCTCGCGCGGGGATTTGAGGAGCATTGCGGGCGCGGCGGTGCTGCCGAAGGACATGCGACGACGGTCGGGGTAGAGTTGATGACGTGTGGGAATATATCCATCCACCGTCGAATGTGGCGACACCGACCGCGACCTAGTGCGCGGATTTCCTGCCGAGCGCCGTGTTAAAAAACGCGACCGCTTCAGATGCGAAATTATGAAAGCCCCTCGCTCCGCCAAAGCAGTGGGTCTGCTGACTATCGGGCATCGTCGCTGCGTAAATCTTCGCTGAGAAATTTGACTTGTTGAACTTCTTAGCCGCGTTACCGAGTTCTTTGGCAGGACGCAAACTCGCGTCTCTCGGCGGCTGAATAAGCAACACCGGCATAGTGATACGCTTTACTGCAATTTCCATCCGTTCACGCAGCAGCGGATTGCCCTCCCAACTCTGCGCAGCAGGCGAGATGGGCAATGCTGCTTTTAAACCGGCACCGCGTTCGGCTGCGAGCATGGTTTGAATGCCGCCGTACGAACAACCAGTGACGACCATGCGCGCCGTGTCGACAAACGGCAAATGTTTTGCGTACGCAATGCCCGCGAGTTGATCGTCGAGTTGTTCGGTCTCAAGCAGATGCACGGTCAGTCTGAGCGCTGCTTGAGGATCTGTTGCTCGTACTGTCGCAACGGAGTCCGAGATGTAGGTGCCTTCGGAATTTCCGTGTCCGCGACGCATCGGTGCAAACACTGCAAATCCCGCCGGAACAAAAATCGCGGCAACGGAATCAAACTGTGGGCTCGTGCCGGGATTCTTTTCGCTGCCGTGATTCCACACCACAAGCGGAAATGGACCGTTGCCGTCGGGGTGGTAGGAGAAACCCACCAGCGTCAGCGGCCCGTTCTTGTACGTCACGCGCTGTTTGTGAAACAACGGACCTTGCGGAACGGTCGCGGCGACGAGTGCAAGCGCCAACCCGACGGTGCGTCCGATCTCGTGAACGATAGTGATGCGCTGTTTCATGCGAGCTCGATGATTTCGACGGGCCGTATGTCGAGTGGGAGGCAGATCGGGCGCGGCGTGTGACAAGGTCCTGGATCTCGCTCCGCGTTGGGGATATTCAAAGCTCGAAGGTTTCACCGGGCGACGAGGGCCCTGCGAGCTCGCGGGCGGGACACCCCCGTCGTAATATGCTTGCTCATCCGAGTGGCGGTCGCAACAGCTCAAGGACAACGAGGGTGCCTGCAGTGCGATTGAACAGGCTTTCATTGCAGTGGAAGCTGCCACTCCTGATCGCCGCGCTTTCCGCAATGTCGGTGGCGGCTTTTGGCGTGGTCTCATTTCGTCAGGTTCGCGCCGCGGAGTTGCACGCGACGCACACGCGCTTCCTTAGCGCGTTGGGCGAAATCAGTGCTATCGTCGCACTTGGGGCCGTGAATCAAATGAACTCGCTTAAGGTGACGGCCAGCAATCCTGTCATTCATCAGGTGCTCACAAGTTCGGACCGTGTTGATTCTGCCGCTATTACCGTAATGAACGCGCTGAGCAAGGAATCTGGATCGGTTGCCGCAGTGGAACTGCTGGATAGCAAAGGTGCCATTCGCTATCGTGGTGGTACGGACACGTTGCCGAGTTCGAATAGCGCACAAACCCACTACGCCACGATTGGCGAGATTTTTCAACGGGACAGCGCGCTCTATTTCTGGTGCACGGCCCCAGCATACGCCGGTGACCGGTTGCTCGGCGTTGTCCGCGTAGGACGCAAAATTGGCGGGTCTGCCAACAACCGAATCGTCACGAGACTCCTTGGCCAAAATGCAGTGCTGCTCATCGGCAACGGTGACGGCCGCTACTGGTCGTCGGGTCGGCCGGTCACGCTCGGACCACTCGACAGCTCGCTTGCGACATACGTGCGCGATAACTCAGTGCGCGTGGCGACGTCGATACCGCTTAAAGACACGCCGTGGCGTTACGCAATTGAATTGCCCGAAGCCGACGCGACCATCCGTGCACACGAGCTCGTGTTGCCGTTTTTGGTCTCGGGCCTTTTCATTGCACTGCTGTCAGGACTGCTGGGACTTTTTTTGAGCCGGACAATCACGGCTCCATTGCGCGAGCTCACTGAGGCATCTGAGGGCATTGCCCGGGGTGACCGAACCGTGGTGCTCAACTCCAGTCTTCGCCATGACGAGATCGGGCGATTGGCGCGTGCATTTGGTGCGATGGCGCTCCAGATACGGGGCATAGTTGAGCGGTTGGAAGCATCCGTTGACGAGCGTTCAGGAGAGCTCAGCGCAGCCGTTCGCCGGCTGCGCGATGTCGACGATCAATTGCAGCAAAATGTGCGGCTCGCGTCGCTTGGCCGGGCGTTCGGAAGTATTGGTCATGAGCTTCGCAACCCGCTCAGCGTCATGAGCAACGTCGTCTGGTTGCTGAACGCGTTGCCAGATGCGTCTCCAAAGCTCGCGGAGTACTCGCGGCTGTTGCGCGAGCAGCTTCGGCTTTCGGAGCGGATCATCACGGATTTGCTGGACCACGCGCGCTCTGGCGACGCGACCTTTTCTCCTACGGACGTTGCACAATTGCTGGATGATGCGCTGCAACGTGCGGCGCTTCCTTCGCACATCCGCGTAGTGCGCGACATCGATCCGCACCTTCCTGCGGTAATGCTGGACCAAGACAGAGTGGGTCAGGTTGTCTGGAACCTGATCCGCAATGCCGTCCAGGCAATCGACGATCAGGACGGCGTGCTGACAGTGGCGGCGCACATCGTTGACGCGCGTCTTCGCATCGAAATTCGTGACACGGGTCCCGGTGTGCAGCCCCATGATGTCGAACACATCTTTCAGCCCCTGTTCACCACTAAGGCAGAGGGCGTGGGACTCGGATTATCAATTTCGCGCGACTACGCCAAGGCGCACGGCGGCGATTTGTCTGTCGTGACTGGACAAGGAGGGTGTTTCGTGCTGGAGTTGCCGCTCGAAGCGGGCAAAACACTTGTGCGCAACGCGGCTGAATAAGCCGAAGCCTTGAACCGGCGCGACTATGCGCGCGCCGACACCGGCATTCGTCTACCGCAACCCCAACGCGTTGTTCACGCGCTGCTCCACTTCTTCAAGCTCGCCCAGTGCATTGATGTGATGCAGCACGCCGTCATTGGCGCGGTACCAATCAATGACCGGTGCCGTCTGATCGCGGTACACTTGCATACGCTTGCGTACCGCGTCCGGCTCGTCGTCTTTGCGACGCACCAACGTGCCCTGCGGATCATGATCCGCGAGTCCGCACAGTTCGCCCGGCTCGCGTCCGAAAAACGGGCGCTGGCAAAAGTCACAGGTCGTGCGTCCGCTCAATCGACGCACCAATTCTTCCTCGTCAATGTCGAACAGCAATACCGCGTCGACCTTTTTGGATAAATCCGCGAGGGCATCACGCAATCCCGACGCCTGCGGCGTCGTGCGCACCACGCCATCGAGCACCGCACCCTTCGCCGCATTTGGGCCAGCCAAGGCTTCTTTCATGATGCCCATGATTACATCATCGGGAACCAGATCGCCGCGGTCCATCGCGGCTTTGGCTTCCAGGCCGAGCGGTGTTCCATCACGCACGGCCGCGCGGAGCACATCGCCAGTGGCGATCTTAGGAACGTCAAGGCGAGCGGCAAGCCGCTCGCCTTGGGTCCCTTTGCCCGCACCCGGCGGACCAAGAAGGACAATGATCATGCCTGTTGCTCCAGCGAAGGACGAATCTAGAAGCCCTGCTGCGTCGCCTGACGACCACGGAAACGTACTCGGCCCTTCTTCATGAAGCCGTCGTACTTCCGCAACAACAGGTGCTGCTGCATTTGCGCCATCGTGTCCAACGCCACACCGACCACGATCAGAAGTGACGTGCCGCCAAACGCGAACGGTACGTTCACCATGCGACCGATCACTGCAGGCATGAGCGCAATAAACGTGAGGAACAGCGCGCCCGGCAACGTGATACGTTCCACGACACGTTCGATGTACTCAGCGGTTTTCGCACCCGGCTTGATGCCCGGCACAAAGCCACCCTGTTTCTTCAAGTTCTCCGCCAAGTCGACGGGATTGAAAATGATCGACGTGTAGAAGTACGTAAACAGCACGATCAAAATGCCTTGCAAGATGAAATACAGCCACGGATTCGGACCCTGCGGATTGAAATACTCCGCAATTTCCTGAAGCTTGGCGTTACCACTGAACTGCGCCAATGCACCAGGAATCACGATGACCGACTGCGCAAAAATGATCGGCATGACGCCAGCGGTATTGATGCGCAACGGAATAAAGTTGCGCGCCGCTTCGCGTTGGCGTCCACGCGCCATCGTTCGCTGCGGGATCTGAATCAATACTCGTCGTGCGGCAACGGTGATCGCCACAACGCCTGCAACGACCGCGACCATCACCAGCGCCAGCACCACCAACGCCAAGGGCGCAACAGCACCCGTTGTCATGAAGTTGACGGTCTGAATCAACGCCGGCCACATGCGCTCGACGATCGAGAAAAAGATGATCAGTGATGCGCCGTTGCCGAGTCCGTTTTCGGTGATCTGCTCACCAAGCCACATCACGAAGATTGCGCCCGTCGTCAACACCAACATCATCTGCATCATGAACCACGGTCCGGGACGCGATACCGCGGCGGGCAATGACGACGTGAACAGCGCAAAACCGTACGCCTGCACGATCGCGAGCACGACGGTGATGTAGCGTGTGTACTGCGTCAGCTTTTTCCGTCCTTCTTCGTCCTTTTGCATCTTGTCGACCGTCGGCACGACCGCGCCGGCGATCTGCACAAAAATGCTCGACGAGATATACGGCATGATGCCCAACGCAAACACCGTCGCACGCGACAAACCGCCGCCCACGAACATGTCGTACAGATTGAGCAGGCCGTTATTCTGACGCGCGAAGAAATCGGTCAGCGCCTGCACATCGATACCGGGCGCCGTGATGTGCGCGCCCACGCGATAAATCAACAGACACACAAATGTGAACGTGATCTTTGACCACAGTTCAGGTGTCTTGTAGATGTTCGTCAGGGCCTGCGATGCCGCACTTTCCTGGCTTGCCATGAGACCCGGGAGTAAACGTTATGCGTCGACGCGGCCACCGGCCGCTTCGATTTTCGCTTTGGCCGCCGCGCTAACCTTCACGCCACGCACCGTGAACGCACGCGCAACTTCGCCATTCGACAACAGTTTGGCAGGGCCGTGACCAACGCGGATCAAACCGGCCGCCACCAACGTATCGATGGACACTTCGTCGCCCGGCAACATCGTGAGCGCATCGAGACGCACCAACTGCGCTTCTTCGCGGAACGGGTTGGTAAAACCACGCTTTGGAATACGACGCGTGATTGGCATCTGACCGCCTTCAAAATGCGGTTTGCCACCACCGGGACCACCGTGACCAGAACGCGCCATCGATCCCTTGTGACCCTTGCCCGACGTCTTGCCGGTACCGGAGCCAGGACCGCGACCGATGCGCTTGCGATTGCGATGCGAACCCGGCGCAGGCGCGAGGTTGTGTAGTCCGATCTTATCGGCGCTCTCAGCGCCAGAACTCTTAGTAGCCACGGTCTTATTCCTCTCCCGTTACCGGTGTCACCGACACCAAGTGACGGACTTTCTTGAGCTGACCGCGCAGCGAGGCGGAATCCTGCTGCACGACGCTGGCCTGATGATGACGGAGACCAAGCGCCACGAGCGTGCGACGCATCGGCCACGCATGGCCAATTCCGCTACGCACCTGCGTGATTTTCACCTTACCGGCCGTCGGCGCCTGCAACTTTGGCGTCTTGGCCGGACCCTTTGACGGATGCCAAACGAATGTACGCGGCATTATGCCACCTCTCCGGCCGACGGCGACGCGCCAACCACTGCTGCCTTACGCGGATCATGTGATTCGGTGCGCGACTTTGCCCGGGAGCGATACCCGATCTGCGAAACTTCGATCCCGCGCTCTTTCGCGGCCTGTTCGACCGTGACCAGATGCTGAAGGCCATCAAGCGCAGCCAACACCATGTTGTGCGGGTTCGTTGAACCCAGCGACTTGGTGAGGATGTCATGAATACCGGCGCACTCGAGAATGGCGCGCACTGCACCACCAGCGATCACACCAGCACCCGGCGCTGCGGGCTTCATCAACACTTTACCTGCGCCATGCTTTCCAACGATTTCGTGCGGAATCGTCGAGCCGGTGAGCGGAATCGACACCATGTTGCGGCGCGCTCCGTCAACCGCTTTGCGCACAGCTTCCGACACTTCGTTCGCTTTGCCCGTGGAGAAGCCGACCTTACCCTGCCCATCGCCCACTGCGACAAGCGCATTGAACGAGAAGCGACGACCACCCTTCACGACCTTCGCGACGCGATTGATCGCGATCACGTTCTCGACCAGATCGCTCTGCTCGCGCTCCTGCGAAGGGCCACGGCCACCGTCTCTGCCGCCGCGACCACGATTGTCGCCGCCGCCTGGACCGCCGCCTTCACCGCCAGGACCACGACCACGACCCGCGCCGCCACCCGGGCCGCCACGACCTGCGCCGCCGCCTGGACCGCCGCGACCGCCACCTGGGCCGCCACGTCCGCCACCTGGGCCGCCGCGACCGCGACCGCCGGGACCGCCACCGCTACGGGCGCTTCCGCCACCCGTCGGGCCACCTGCTCCTGCTGCGTTTGCCATGATCAGAACTCCAGGCCGCCCTCTCGGGCGCCATCTGCCACAGCCTTCACTCGGCCATGGTACTGGTAACCGGCGCGGTCGAATACGACCTACGCGAAGCCGGCCGCTTTCGCCTTTTCAGCAATGGACTTGCCGACTGCGAGCGCGCGTTCCGACTTCGTGCCGTTCATCCCTTCATCGCCAACGGTCATCAGCGTACGCTGCGTGACGTCGTCAACAACCTGGGCGTAGATATGCTTCAGCGACCGAAACACCACGAGGCGCGGGCGCTCCGCCGTACCGTTCACCGCTTTGCGTACGCGCAGGTGACGGCGCTTACGCCGCTCTGCATCGGTACGCGGGATCGCGATCTTGGCCATTACTTGCCTCCCGCCTTGCCGGCCTTACGCCGAACAACTTCACCTTGATACTTGACGCCCTTGCCCTTGTACGGCTCGGGCTTGCGCAAGCTGCGAATTTCTGCTGCGACCTGACCAACGAGTTCTTTGCTCGCGCCTTCGATCAACACCGTCGTCGGATTGGCAGCGCTGATTTTCACACCAGCGGGCGCCTTGTATTCGATCTGGTGTGAAAAGCCGAGTGACAACAGCGCGCCGTACGGCTTTGGTTCAGCCTTGTAACCGACGCCCGTGATCTCAAGAACCTTTTTAAAACCCGTTGTGACACCTTCGACCATATTCGCGACGAGCGTACGCGACAAACCGTGCAACGCCTTGTGACGCTCTTCATCCGACGGACGCTTGACCACCAAGTCGCTGCCTTCCTGCGACACGGTGATGTCGGTCGGAAGCGCGCGCGACAGCTCGCCCTTCGGTCCCTTCACAACGATGGAATTGCCGGTGATGGACACCGTAACGCCGGCCGGAACCGGGATCGGACGCTTTCCGATACGTGACATGTCAGCCTCTCCTTACCACACGAGGGCGAGAAGCTCGCCCCCAGTGTTCGTGGAGCGCGCGGTACGATCGGACATGATTCCTTTGGACGTGCTGAGAATGCACATGCCCAAGCCGTTACGCACGCGGGGAATCTCACCAACGCCGACGTACTTTCGCAGACCAGGCGTCGAGATACGCTTCGCTTCGCGAATCACCGACTGCCCACCGTGCGCGTACTTGAGAATGACACGCAACACTTGCTTGCCATCTTCGAGGTCAACCGTGCGATAGTCCTGAACGAAATGACTCTCTTTCAGAATACGCGCGATTTCGATCTTAATCTTTGATACCGGCATGTCCACGCGGCGGTGCTTGGACGCACACGCGTTGCGAATGCGTGTCAGCATGTCGGCAATAGGGTCGTTGAGACTCATGCGCTCGGGGTTCTCCTATGGTATCTGCGGGTCGCAGACCTGTAGGAAGTGAAAAAGAAACTGCGTGGTTACCAACTCGCCTTACGCACACCAGGAATAAACCCGTTCAGGGCCATATCCCGTAGCGCAATGCGGCTCAATCCAAAATGACGCAGGAATCCACGTGGCCGTCCGCTCATGTTGCAGCGGTTGCGCACGCGCGTTGCCGACGAATCGCGCGGCAACTTTCGCAGCGCAAATCCGGCTTCAACTTTTTCTTCCTGAGTGCTCTTGGGATTGTTGATGATGGCCTTGAACGTCGCACGCTTGGTGGCATACCGCGCCACCAAAACCTTACGCTGTTCGTTGCGGGCCAACTTGCTTGTCTTTGCCATAATTGATTCGCGTGTGAGGTCAGGCGGCGGTCGACTGTGACACCTTAGGCGTCACTGGCTTGTCATCACCACGGAACGGCATGCCCAGTTGATGCAACAATGCAAATGCATGCGCATCTTTTTTCGCCGTCGTCACGAACGTGATGTCCATGCCGTGAATCTGTTCCACCATGTCGTAGTTGATCTCCGGAAAGATCATCTGCTCTTTGATGCCGAGCGTGTAGTTGCCACGTCCGTCAAACGATTTGGTGCCGAGTCCGCGGAAGTCGCGAATACGTGGGCACGCGACCGTCACAAACCGATCGAGAAACTCCCACATGCGCGCGCCGCGTAGCGTGACCGACGCACCAATCTCCTGGCCTTCGCGCAATCCGAAGTTGGAGATGGCTTTCTTGGCTTTGCGACGCACCGGCTTTTGTCCGGTGATCAACGCCAACTCTTCCACCACCACGTCCAACAACTTCGGCTGCTTGACGGCTTCGCCGACACCGCAGTTGAGCACGATTTTTTCGAGCGACGGAATCTCATGCATGTTGGTGAAGCCAAACTGCTTCGCCATCACGGCGCGCACCGTGTTCTCGTAATGCAACTTGAGACGCGGTGCGACAGCGGCAACGTTGGCACCAGCGTGATCACGCTTGGTGAAGTCAATCGCTTGACGCGGTTGACCCGACTTGCCCTTTCCGCCCTTTCCACCCTTCGTCGCTGGTGGGGCGCCCTTCGGCGTGCCGCCACCAACTTTCGCGCCAGCTTTGCCGCCGGTCTTTCCTGTTGTTTCTTTTGCCATCGTCGTAGTTCCTCGGCTCAGCGTGAGCGGCGAATGACTTCACCGCTCTTCACGCCGACACGCTCTTTAGTGCCGTCCGTGTCGATGCGCGTCTTCACGCGCGTCGGCTTGCCAGTCTTAGAATCGATCAGCATCGCGTTCGACGCATGAAACGGCGCCGGCATCTCGATGATGCCACTCGTCTCGTCTGCAGTGCGCGCTTTGCGGTGCTTCTTCACAATGTTGATGCCGTCGCATTTAATGCGGCCCGTCTTGGGATACACCTGAAGGACTTTCCCTTCTTTTCCCTTGTCGTCGCCGCGCATGATGCGCACGGTATCGCCCTTCGTAACATGAATGACTTCACGCGACGCTTTGAGTGCATGACGTCCATGCCCCAGGCGCTGTCCGCGATCGGTCTTGTAGTACACGTTCTTACGCATCTCAGAGCACCTCGGGCGCCAACGACACGATCTTCATATAGCGCTTCTCGCGCAGTTCGCGCGCGACCGGGCCAAAGATACGCGTCGCTTTCGGCTCGCCGTTGTCGTTGATAATCACGACAGCGTTCTCGTCGAAGCGGATGTAACTGCCATCTTTTCGACGCGTTTCTTTCACCGTGCGAACGACCACGGCTTTCGCGACGTCAGACTTTTTCACGGTGCCGTTTGGCAGCGCGTCCTTCACCGCAACGATGACTCGGTCGCCCAAGCCCGCGTAGCGGCGGCGCGTGCCGCCCAGCACGCGGATCACCAGTGCGCGCTTGGCGCCACTGTTGTCCGCAACCTTCACGATGGATTCCTGTTGGATCATGGCTCGGTTCCTTTAGCGCGCGCGCTCAACGATCTCGACCACGCGCCACCGCTTGTCCTTTGACAAGGGCCGGGTCTCCATGATGCGCACAGTGTCGCCCACTTTCGCCGAGTTCTCCTCGTCGTGTGCTTTTAAGCGACGCGTCCGCGTCACCATCTTTCCGTACTGCGGATGTGGCATGCGCCGGTCGATGCGCACTACCACCGTCTTCTCCATCTTGTCGCTCACCACCAATCCCACGCGCAACTTGCGTGACAACCGGTCATGTGCAGCGCCATTCTGCGTGGCGCCAGTCGCGTTCTGTGTTTCAGCCATGATGACTCATCACCTCGGTTATCGGCCGCCGGCCTTGGTGGCCTTCTTCGCTGCCGTCTTCTTGACGGCTGCTTTTTTCGCCGGCGCTTTTGGCGCCGCCTTTGCAGTACGTACGATCCCGAGTGCGCTCTCGCGCTGAATCGTCTTGAGCCGTGCGATGTCGCGGCGAATGCTCCGCAACCGCAACGGCACTTCCAATGCTTCGGTCGCGCTGCGGAACTTGAGGCGGAAACGCTCCTCCTCGAGCTCGGCGATACGCGCCGTCACTCCCGACGCATCCAGATCGCGGATCTCGTTAGCCTTCATGGGTCACCGCCTCCTCGCGTGCGACAAACTTGGTCTTGACACCCAACTTGGCGGCCGCAAGTCCCATCGCCGTCTCGGCGAGTTCGCGCGTCACGCCTTCGATTTCAAACATCACACGACCTGGCTTCACAACCGCCACCCACATCTCAGGCGATCCTTTGCCTTTGCCCATGCGCGTTTCCGCAGGCTTTTTGGTGATGGGCTTATCCGGGAAAATGCGAATCCAGACTTTACCACCACGCTTGATGTGGCGTGTCATGGCAACGCGGCACGCTTCGATCTGACGGCTCGTCACCCACGCCGGCTCTAACGCCTGCAGGCCGTATGTCCCGAAGGACAACTCAGCGCCGCGGTGTGCCAACCCGGTGGTGCGACCTTTAAACATCTTGCGGAATTTGACCCGCTTCGGACTCAGCATCTCGTAGTCTCCTTAGGCGCCGGTCGAGTAGGTCTTGCCGCGACGATCTTCCACGATTTCGCCTTTAAAGATCCACACCTTCACACCGATGGTGCCGTACGTGGTCTTCGCCGTGCTCGTCGCATAGTCGATGTCTGCGCGCAACGTGTGCAGGGGCACACGACCCTCGTGATAGCCTTCCACGCGCGCGATTTCCGCGCCGCCCAGACGACCACCCGCCTTCACTTTGATTCCCAGCGCGCCCATGCGCATCGCACTCTGCACCGCACGCTTCATTGCGCGACGGAAGGAAATACGCTGCGACAACTGTGCGGCGATGTTATCGGCCACCAACTGCGCTTCGATTTCTGGACGCTTGATCTCTTCAACGTTGATGCCGACTTCCTTGCCCGTCAGCTGCGCTAACTCGTCGCGCAATTTGTCGACTTCAGCACCCTTCTTTCCGATCACGACACCTGGACGTCCGGTGTGAATCGTCACCACCACTTTGCCGGGCTTGCGCTCGATGCGCACATCGGAGATTGCCGCGTTCTCAAGGCGTGCCTTGAGATACTTGCGCAGCAACGCGTCTTCCTTGAGCAACGCCGGCATGTCACGCTTCGCGTACCAGGTCGAACGCCAGTTCTTGGTAACGCCAAGGCGAAACCCGATCGGATTAGTCTTCTGTCCCATTAGCGCACCGCCTCCGCCACGATGATCTCCACATGGCTCGTCCGCTTGAGCATCGGCGTCGCACGGCCCATTGCCGCTGGCGTCCAACGCTTAAGCTTCGGGCCTTCGTTCACGATGGCTTTCGTGATCACCAACGCGTCTTCATCTACCGACGTGTTTTG
Organism: Gemmatimonadaceae bacterium; assembly: GCA_025356185.1. GTDB lineage: Bacteria > Gemmatimonadota > Gemmatimonadetes > Gemmatimonadales > Gemmatimonadaceae > Gemmatimonas. The sequence goes on along the minus strand of JANXUN010000685.1, from coordinate 5,765 downwards.
TGCACGTGCCGCCTGCTGAATGTTTGACACCGCGCTCAGCAACGTCTTCGCGATCTGCTCCGATGCGTGCTTCTTGCTGAAGCGCAGCAGCGCCAACGCATCGTTCACGCGTTGACCGCGGATCTGATCGATCACTAAGCGCATCTTGTACGGCGACTGACGCGTGGTGCGCTGAATCGCGCGCGCTTCAATGCCGGTCTTTGCAGCCTTCGCCATGGTTTACTTGCCTCCCTTGGCCACGCCGGTCGCCTTCTTATCTGCGGCCTTCTGCCCCGCGTGACCGCGGAACAAACGCGTCGGCGAAAATTCACCGAGCTTATGTCCGACCATGTTTTCCGTCACGTACACGGGAATGAACTTGTTCCCGTTGTGCACGGCAAACGTGTGTCCGACAAACTCAGGGAGAATCGTGCTCGCGCGCGACCAGGTCTTCACGACCTTCTTCTCGTTGCGGCCGTTCATGGCGAGCACTTTGTTTTCCAAGCGCTCAGCGATAAACGGACCCTTCTTAATGCTTCTCGACATATCGGCTCTCTAGCGGCTATTGGGTGGCTTTGCCGCGCTTGCGGCCACGCACGATGAGACGCTGCGACGACTTCTTCTTGTTGCGCGTCTTCACACCCTCGGGCTTGCCCCACGGGCTGACCACGTTACGACCACCACGCGTACGACCGCCGTGTGGGTGATCGACGGGGTTCATGACTTCACCACGCACCTTGGGCCGCTTGCCTAACCAACGGCTCTTGCCCGCCTTGCCGTGCGACAACAATTCATGTTCCGAATTGCCGACTTCACCGATCGTCGCAACGCAGTTGCCATGCACCAACCGCATTTCGGTGCTGCCCAATTTCAGCGTGACGTACTCGCCTTCTTTGGCAACTACCTGCGCAAAGGCACCAGCCGACCGCGCCATCTGTCCGCCCTTACCAATCTTGAGCTCGATGTTGTGCACCGAGGTACCAAGCGGCACTTCTTTGAGCGGCATGGCATTGCCCGTACGGAAATCCGATCCAGGACCGGCGACTACCGTATCGCCCTGCTTGAGTCCTTTCGGATGCAGGATGTAGCGCTTCTCGCCGTCCTCGTATTCAACCAACGCGATACGCGCTGACCGATTTGGATCGTACTCGATCTCTTTCACAACCGCCGGCATGCCGTGCTTGTTGCGCTTGAAATCGATGAGGCGATACTGACGTTTGTGACCACCACCGATGCGACGCATCGAGATGTGTCCATGATTGTCGCGACCGCCCGACTTCTTAATCGGTTCGAGCAGCGACTTCTCTGGCGTGGTCCGCGTGATCTCAGCGAAATCCGAAACTGATCGGAAACGCGAGGCCTTCGTGACCGGCTTGAATTGACGAATTCCCATGCGAATCAGCCCTCGAAAATCGCAATGGTGTCGCCGTCACGCAGCTTCACAATTGCCTTCTTGGTATGTGGACGGCGACCGATCGACTGGCCGACGCGACGCACTTTGCCACGTGCGTTCGACGTCCATACGCCAGTCACTTTCACGCCGAACAGGCGCTCGATGGCCTCTTTAATTGCGAACTTCGTAGCCGAAGGCGCCACGTCAAACGTGTACTCGCCGCGATCCTGATACGCCGCAGATGTGCGCTCAGTAATGATCGGCTTGAGGATGATCTGATGAATTGCGGCCATGGCTTAGCCCTCCGCCGTTGCAGGGGTCAGCGCCGCCGACTCAATCACGACCACGTCCGACCAGAGAATGTGATACGTGCTTGCATCGGTGTACGGCAGCACATGCGCGGTGCCGAGGTTGCGCGCGCTCAAGTACACGTTTGGCTTCACGCCGTCCGTGAGGAGCAGCACTTTCTTTCCCGCCATACCCAACTTCTCAATCAACGCCAGCATGGCCTTCGTACTCGGCGCGTTGTAGTTGAGCGAGTCGATCAAGATCACCGCGTTTTCACGTGCACGCGCATTCATCGCACTCTTGCGCGCCAACGCCTTCACTTGTTTCGGCACGGTCTGGTTGTACGAGCGCGGAATCGGACCGAACACCGTACCACCGCCTGGCCAGTTTGGCGCGCGGATGGAACCCTGACGAGCGCGACCCGTACCCTTCTGCTTCCACGGCTTTTGATTGCCGCCGGTGACTTCGCCACGCGTCTTTGTTTTCGCGGTGCCCTGACGGCGATTGGCGAGAAACGCCTTCACCGCTTGGTGCATCACTGGCACGTTGACGATGCCATCAAATATTTCGGGCAGCGCTTTCACGCCACTCTTCTTGCCTACGGCCGAATACACAGGCGCTTCGAACGTCTTGGTTTCTTCCGTCATGATCAACCCTGCTTGCGCACGAAGACGATGCCGTTGGTCGGCCCCGCCACGCTGCCGCGCAGGTAAATGAGGTTGCGTTCCGCATCGACTTTCTCGACGCGAATGCTAAGTGCCGTGTGGCGCTCATTGCCGTAATGGCCGGGCATCTTTTTGCCCTTGATGACGCGCGACGGATCGGTGCCGGCGCCGATGGAGCCTGGCCGGCGGTGTTTGGTGTTACCGTGGGTGTTCGGGCCGCCGTGGAAACCATGGCGCTTCACGACACCCTGAAAGCCGCGACCCTTGGTCGTGCCTTCGACTTTCACGCGTTCACCCGGCGTGAAAATGTCGACCTTCACTACATCACCAACCGCGTACGTCGGGACTTCCGGATTCTTGCCCGGGGCATCGTCAAGGCGAAAGCTGCGAAGTACAGATGGCGGCGCATCCAATCCGGCCTTCTTCGCATGTCCAACCTCCGCCATCGTCGCGCGCCGTCCCTTTGGCGTACGCTCACCCTTCTTGTTCTCTCGTGCAACGCGCTGCGCACCGTACCCCAATTCCACTGCGGCGAAGCCTGCGTCCTTTACCGTTGAGACTTTCGTCACAGGGTTCGGAGTGGCCTCCACCACAGTGCAAGGCACCTGCTGCCCTTGCTCGTTGAACAGCTGAGTCATCCCCAGCTTTTTGCCAATGATGCCGATCATGAAACCCTCTGTGTCGTTACCAGTCGCGGGTGATCGATGATCACACCGTTGGACTATCGAGCACGTCGCCCTATGCAACGCCCTCGTTTCCTACACTGTCGCCCTTCGTCCTTCTTCCTGCTCCCGTCTCAAGAACTACTCAACTTTGATTTCGACGTCGACACCAGCCGGCAAATCCAGCTTGGTCAACGCGTCCACTGTGCCCGCACGCGAATCGAGAATGTCGATCAACCGCTTATGCGTCTTCAGTTCAAACTGCTCGCGCGACTTCTTATCGACGTGCGGCGAGCGAAGCACTGTCCAACGCTGCGTCTTGGTTGGCAATGGAATCGGACCCGACACCTGTGCACCAGTCTTCTCAGCGGTGCGCACGATATCAGCCGACGCCTGGTCGATCACGGCGTGGTCAAATGCTTTGAGGCGAATGCGAATGCGGCCAGCCATCAGTAGTCTCGAGAATGAACTGCTAGGTGGTCGGTTTTCGGTTGGAGTTTTGGGTCATCAACAGTTGATAACCCAAAACTCCAACCCAAAACTCAAAACTCAGCAGTTGCTTTGTTTATACGAGGATCTTGGTCACAACACCGGCGCCAACCGTACGCCCGCCTTCGCGAATCGCGAAGCGGATCGTCTCTTCCATGGCGATCGGGATGATCAGTTCAATCGTCATCTGCACGTTGTCGCCCGGCATCACCATTTCCATGCCTTCCGGCAATTCGATGGTGCCCGTCACGTCCGTCGTGCGGAAGTAGAACTGCGGACGGTAGCCCTTGAAGAACGGCGTGTGACGGCCGCCCTCTTCCTTCGTAAGGACGTACACTTCCGACAGGAACTTCGTGTGTGGCTTGATCGAGTTCGGCTTGGCCAATACCATGCCGCGCTCGATGTCGTTCTTATCGATGCCGCGAAGCAGCAGGCCGACGTTATCGCCAGCGCGTCCTTCGTCGAGCAGCTTGCGAAACATTTCAACGCCGGTCACGATCGTCTTCTTGTCGCTGTTGTAGCCGACAACCTGAACTTCTTCACCGACCTTGATGATACCGCGTTCGATACGACCCGTCGCAACCGTGCCGCGACCCGTGATCGAGAAGACGTCTTCGACAGGAAGCAAGAACGGCTTGTCGATTTCGCGCATCGGAATGGGAATGTATGAGTCCAACGCTTCGTACAACTTCTTGAACTCTTTGACCCAGTGCGGATCACCGTTGATCGCGTTAATCGCCGATCCACGAATCACCGGTGCGTCATCGCCCGGGTAGTTGTACTTCGACAGCAACTCGCGGACTTCAAGCTCGACGAGATCGAGGAGCTCTTCGTCTTCAACGAGGTCGCACTTGTTGAGGAACACGATCACCGATGGCACGTTCACCTGACGGGCCAACAGGATGTGCTCACGCGTCTGCGGCATCGGACCGTCAACGGCAGAGACCACCAAGATTGCGCCGTCCATCTGCGCCGCACCCGTGATCATGTTCTTCACGTAGTCGGCGTGGCCTGGGCAATCCACGTGTGCGTAGTGACGGTTTTCCGTCTCGTATTCAACGTGCGACGTCGCGATCGTCATGATCTTCGTCGAGTCGCGGCGACCCTGTGACTCGGACGCTTTCGCGACTTCGTCATAGGCGATGTACTTCGTGCCGTAACTCTCGGCCGAGATCTTCGTGAGAGCAGCCGTCGTGGTCGTTTTGCCGTGATCGACGTGGCCGATCGTTCCCACGTTCACGTGCGGCTTGTTCCGCTCGAACTTTGCCTTGCCCATGGTTCGTATCTGGTGTTGGGTAGTGAATGAGTGGGTGAGGCTTACGCCTTCACCTTGGAAATGATCTCTTCGGCCTTCGATTTCGGCACTTCTTCGTAGTGCGAAAACTCCATCGAGTAGACCGCCCGACCCTGCGACATGCTGCGCAGTTTGGTCGAGTATCCGAACATCTCGCCGAGCGGCACCGTCGCCGAGATTACCTGCGCTTCTCCACGCTGCATCATGCCGCCAATCTTGCCGCGCCGCGAAGAGAGATCGCCGAGGACGTCACCCATGTACGCTTCCGGGCTCACGACCTCGACCTTCATCACCGGCTCAAGCAAGCAAGGGCTAGCCATCTTGGCCGCCTCCTTGAACGCCATCGAGCCAGCAATTTTGAACGCCATTTCCGATGAGTCGACTTCGTGATACGAACCGTACGTGAGCTGTACCTTGACGTCGACGACTGGATAACCGGCAAGCACGCCGTTTTCCAACGCTTCCTTGATGCCCTGCTCAATCGGTCCGATGTACTCACGCGGAATGACACCGCCGACAACTTTGTCTTCGAACACAAAGCCCTGACCCTGCTCGCTGGGCTCCATGTTGATGACCACGTGGCCGTACTGACCTTTACCACCTGACTGCCGAATGAACTTTCCTTCGACCTTTTCAACGCGCTTTTTGATGGTCTCACGATAGGCCACCTGCGGGCGACCCACGTTTGCATCGACCTTGAACTCGCGCATCATGCGATCAACGATGATTTCCAAGTGCAGCTCGCCCATGCCGGCGATAATCGTCTGCCCTGTTTCTGCATCGGAGCGCACGCGGAACGTCGGATCTTCTTCGGCCAACTTTTGTAGCGCGATCGCCAGCTTGTCTTGATCGGCTTTCGTTTTCGGCTCGATGGCGACGTCGATAACGGGTGCCGGGAACTTCATCGCTTCGAGAATGATCGGATTGTCTTCTGTGCACAGCGTGTCGCCCGTGCGCGTGTCTTTCAGTCCGATCGCGGCGGCAATGTCGCCCGC
>JANXUN010000659.1 GCA_025356185.1 Gemmatimonadaceae bacterium | reverse complement strand
CCTTGGTCGCGCAGATCAGCGCAGCACTTCTCGAGGTAGCGACGGTCGTCCAACATTTCTTCAGACTCCCGCAGGTGCAGCGGGCGAATATTGCGTGCCGCCCAGCCGTCGGCTACGTGCACCAGCAGTATTGACGAGTGACAGAGCGTGGCTAACTCGCGCACGTGCTGCAGGATGCATTCGTCGGTTGCCGAGTGTTCGAGCGGTACCAGTATTCGCCGATACATTACGCAGCCCAGGCGGTGAAGGTCTGCCACAACAGCCACGCGTTGAGCGCGCCAATAACCAGAGCCACGGTATACGCGGCGATCTTGAGTGGCACGGAGTTCACGAAAACGCCCATCTTCACGCGATCAGAAGTAAAGCCGACGAGCGGGAACACGGCGAACGACAGCTGCAGTGACAGAATGACCTGACTGAACACCAACAACTTTGCCGTGCCACTTTCGCCGTAGAAGATAGCGACGATGACTGCGGGGACGATGGCAATGCCACGCGTAATCAGCCGACGAAGCCATGGTCGAATGCGCAGATTGAGAAAGCCTTCCATGACGATCTGCCCTGCCAACGTTCCCGTCAACGTGCTGTTTTGACCGCTCGCAAGCAAGGCTAAGGCGAACACGGTGCCCGCGCCCGTCACACCAAGCAGCGGCGTTAGCAGCCGGTGCGCATCCTGAATTTCGGCGACACCCGTATTGCCGGTGCGATTGAATGTCGCGGCGGCCATGATGAGAATCGCCGCGTTGATAAAGAGGGCGAACGTGAGCGCAATCGTGGAATCGATGAACGCAAAGCGCACCGCCTCGCGACGCCCTTCGGTGTGTTCGGCGTATTTGCGAGTCTGCACAATTGAGGAATGCAGGTACAAGTTGTGCGGCATGACTGTTGCGCCAAGAATACCGATGGCGATGTACAGCATCTCGGGATTTGTTACGACCTGCGTCGTCGGAATGAAACCCTTCATGACGGCGGCCATATCGGGGCGCGCAATGATGAGCTCAAACAAAAAGCAGCCGCCGACAACGGCAACAAGCGTAATGACGAGCGCTTCGAGCAAGCGGAATCCACGATTCTGCAAAAAGAGCACGATCAGCACGTCGAACGCGGTGATCACGATGCCCCACGTGATCGGAATGTTGAACAGCAATTTGAGCGCGATCGCGGATCCGATGACTTCGGCCAGATCACACGCCGCGATGGCGATCTCGCACATCACCCAAAGCACCACCGTCGTATGCTTTGAGTAGTGATCGCGACAGGCCTGCGCGAGATCGCGGCCCGTAACAATCCCCAACTTTGAGGCCAGTCCTTGCAGCAAGACGGCCATCAAGTTGGAGAGCAGGATCACCGACAGGAGCGTGTAGCCGAATCGAGAGCCGCCCGCGAGATCGGTCGCCCAGTTACCCGGGTCCATATAGCCGACCGCGACGAGGTAGCCAGGGCCGGCAAAGGCGAGGAGCTTTCGGAACCATGAGGCCCCATCGACAGAGATCGATCGATGGACTTCGGCCAGCGAGGGCGCAAGCCGAGGTTGGCGCCAGCCGTCGTCTATCGGATCTTTGGCGGGGCTGTCGGGGGCATTGAGTGTAGGCACACTCTAATTTTAGGCAAGACTAAAATAAAATGCAAGAATCACCTCGTTTTGTAGCTAGGGCGTGCATAATTCGAGAAGCTGGCGGACGATTCGTTCGGTTAAACCCCATACCACGTAACCGTTTACGCCGTACGCTGGAAAGCGAGAAGTCGCGCCGTTCGCCGTCAGTGTGTGCTCGATCTGCGACGATGGTGCGACCAATGTCGACAGTGGCGCCCAAAACGTCTCGGCCACCTCGCGACTCGCGACAAGCATCACGTCCGGTGAGACCACTGCGACGAAGGGGCGCACAATAATCGGCGGCAGCGCGCGCGTTCTCGGCGCGAGGTCGTCGAGCTGCCCAACAATGCGACCTGCGCGCAAGTCGAGCGCTATCTCTTCGTGCGTTTCGCGGACGGCGGTCGCTTCGAGCGAAGCGTCGGCGGCTTCACTACGTCCGCCCGGAAACGCGATATGCCCGCTCCATGGATCGCCGAGTGCGTCGGCGCGTTTAATGAACAACAACTCCGGTTCGTCGCGCACACGCAGAACGGCGGCGACCGCGGCGTGTCGTGCGCCCGGCCACGGCGCTGCTTCGACGGGTTGACGTCGCGACAGTCGATCGACCAGCATCGTCAGTTGCGGATGCGC
>JANXUN010000618.1 GCA_025356185.1 Gemmatimonadaceae bacterium | reverse complement strand
CGCGATCAAAATATCCAGCGCAGGCAGCAGCGAAAATTCAATTTGCCACACCGCCGCGACATGCATTGCGGTAGGGAAAACATCGTTCGACGATTGGCATAAATTCACCTGATCATTCGGATGCACCAAGCGCGCCATTCCGCGCTCGCCGCCGAGCAATTCCGAAGCGCGATTGGCCAACACTTCATTCACATTCATGTTGTGCGATGTACCGGCGCCTGCTTGATACGGATCGACAATGAACTGATCGCGATGTTGCCCCTGCAACACTTCGTCTGCGGCGGCGATGATGGCGTCGGCGCGCACTGCATCAAGCCGACCCGTTTCGCGGTGTGTGAGCGCGGCGGCTTTCTTGATCCACAGCTGCGCCGTGACGAACGGCTCCATGGGCTTGAGTCCGCTAATCGCGAAATTCTGCGCCGCGCGGACAGTTTGCACGCCGTACAGCGCGTCGGCCGGCACCGGCATTTCGCCGAGTGAATCTTTCTCAAGGCGAAATGCACCGGCGGTCATCGTGTGTCTCCTCGTCTCACCACTGCAGCGCGTCGCACATGCACTACGGCTTGAACGTGAGCGTCGTGTCCACGGACGTCGCGATGTGCAGAATGGTTCGTGTATCCAGCGACAACTCGCGCGTGCGCCACCGCGTCATGACCAGGGAACGCTTGTCGTTGGGCGATGCGAGAAATGCCGCAAGCGCACTGGTCGGCAGTGCGTGCACGCCGTCGTCCTTGAGCGCACAAAAAATCTGTTCGTTCGCCGTCGCGGATGTCGATGGGTTGGCATAGCGCAACGACAGAATGATTGCCGAGGTCGTGTCGCCCGAGAGCGGGAGGTTCCACGAGAAGTTCATCGGCGTGGTGCCCGTCGGCACCGTGATCACGCCCGGAACCAGAGGTTCCGCGGATCGCACGCTGATTGTCGATGCCGGATAGACGGCGGGGTCGCCCGGAATCGTCACCTGCAGCGCGTCACCCACGCCGTATCCGAACGGTGTCGTTGTTGACGTCGCGTAACGGTGCAGCGTTGAGTCGTACGGCATCGCGAGCGTGCTTCCGCTCACCGCGATAGAAACCGTTGCTCCCGCTTTGAGCGCGCCGCTAATCGGCGATGTCGATGTGTCGATCGATGAATACACGCATTGGTCAGTTTGCGAGAGTAGACTGTTGGGCACCGAGGCGGCGTAGGCTTCGAAAAAGATCGCCGTCGCGGTGGCCGATGCTCTTCCTCCGGCCGCATTGTGCGCGGCGACGTTGATCGAGCCATACCGATTGGCAGTCGGGTTCGATTCGGTCAGGCTTGTACACGCGCCGAGAACCAGCGCCGCGAGCGCCGCCAACGAACGGCTGGTCGCGGCGAAGGAGTCGTGGTATCGAACAGAAGGAAGACGCATCGAGTCGTACCGAAAAAAGAGAACATGCGCGTTGAACAATCAACTTCGAATCGACTTACGCACCGATTGGTCGCGCAAGTCCACGCATGAAAGGGTTGCTGCTGAGTTCCCGTGCGATCGTGGTCGGTGGACCGTGTCCGCACAAAACGTGCAGCGCGCCATCAAGTGTCGCGATCCGCTGCAGTGAATTATGCATGGCGCGCGGGTCGCACAGTGGCAAGTCCGTACGTCCAATAGAACCCGCAAAGAGCAGATCACCCGAGATGCACAGCCCTTCGCCAATAATGGCTACGTGGCCCGGCGCGTGCCCCGGAAGGTGCCAAACGTCAAAACTGGCATTGCCCACCTGCAATCGGTCGCCTTCGGCGAGCGCTACCGTTTGAGCGGTCGGCTGCGTCACCGAAAGCCCCCAGTGGGCGGCGCTGCTGGTCGCGCTCTCGTAAATCGGGATGTCGAGCGGGTGCAGCCGCACGGGAATGTCGTGTGATCGGACGATTTCCTCAACGGCGCCTACGTGATCGAAGTGCGCGTGTGTCAACCAGATGGCAGACAACGTGTAACCGGCGTTGCTGACGGCGTCGAGAAGTCGCGGAGCCTCGTCTCCTGGATCGACAAGTACGGCCTCTCTCGTGTGCCGATCCGCGATCAACCAACAGTTTTCCTCGAGCGGCCCCACCGTGAGCATGACCACATCGACAGACGAGGCGGGCATCTACCGCTCGCTCTCCGTGAGATGGACCATTGCTTCTGCCGTTTCGAGTACCGGCGATTCGCCGATTCCGTGGTGCGACAGCCAACGCTCGGCCTCGAGCGCGGCCATGCATCCCGTCCCCGCCGACGTGATCGCCTGGCGATAGTAGTCATCGATCACGTCGCCCGCCGCAAACACGCCATCGATGTTGGTCGCCGTTCGCCAGTTCGCCACTTTCACGTAGCCGTGCTCGGTGAGCGCAATCTGGCCGTTGAGAAAAGCGGTATTGGGTGCGTGCCCAATCGCGACGAACAGACCGCCCAACGCCTCAGTATGCTTTTCACCCGATATCGTATTGGTGAGTTCCACACTGCTGATCTCGTGTTCGCCGTGCACGTCGGTGACCTGCACATTCCACATCACGCGAATTTTGGGATGCGCTAACACGCGATTCGCCATCACTTTCGATGCGCGGAAGCTGTCGCGCCGATGCATGATCACGACTTCGCTCCCAAATTTCGTGAGATACATCGCTTCTTCCATCGCCGTGTCTCCGCCGCCGACGACGCCCAACACTTTGTTGCGATAAAACGGAATTGCACCGTCGCACACCGCGCACGCGGAGACGCCGCCGCCGGTGGTTGCGAGTCGCATTTCGTTGGGTAGTCCGATCCACTTCGCGGCCGCGCCCGTGGCGATGATCAGCGTGTGCGCCGTTAATGGATCGCCGTATGTCGTCTGAAGTGTGAACGGGCGCGCGGAGAGATCGACACTCGCGACCATGTCAGAGACCACGCGCGTACCGTAACGCTCGGCCTGCGCTTTCATCCGCTCCATCAAATGCGGACCGGTGATCGCTTCCGGAAAACCAGGAAAGTTTTCGAGA
>JANXUN010000609.1 GCA_025356185.1 Gemmatimonadaceae bacterium | reverse complement strand
CCCACTCTTCTGCCGAATGCGCTCGCGCGATGTCGCCGGGGCCAAAACAGAGTGCAGGAATACCTGCGGCGTTAAACAGCGCCGCATCGGTCCAACAAGAAAGTCCTTCGATCGGTGCGCTCGCGCCGCCGACACAAGCAGCGGCTGCGACCATCTTCGTGAGCGGTGCGTCAACGGCCAGATCACTCGGCGGTTGCGCGCACACCAAGCGAGCTGCGGCAGAAAACGTGTCGCGTTCCGCACGCAAGGCGGCACACAGTGTCTCGACTTCAGCGAGCGCCTGCGCGCCCGTTTCACCGGGAATCGTTCGTCGCTCGATTTGCAGCACGCAGGCGTCGGAATACGTCGACCATCCGGTGCCACCGTGAATTGTCGCCGCGTGCAACGATGGACGGCCAAGCAATGCATGATGACGCGTGGTGAGGACTTCGCGCTCAAAGCGATCGAGTGCGGCGATCAACAGACCTGCGTGACGCACTGCGTCAATCCCAACCTCGTATCGACTACCGTGTGCTGCGTGTCCATGCACCGCGACTTCAATCCATGCGAAGCCCTTATGCGCGGGGCACACTGCCAAGCGTGTGGGCTCGGTGACGATCGCTCCAGTCGCGCGCAAACCCGACGCAAGCAACGCGCGCGTGCCGATCGATTCAAACTCTTCATCGCACACAGCCGCGATCACAATTTCACTGGCCAGTGCACCGCGCGCGGACGCGCGCGCTGCTGCCACGCACATCGCCGCGATCCCCGCTTTCATGTCCGTTGAGCCACGCCCAAACAGCTTGTCGCCCACGGTTGCGGGAACGAACGGATCGTGCACCATGCCATCGGTGCCGACCACATCGAGATGACCGTTGAGTACCAACGGTGACTTACCGGTTGGACCAATGCGCGCGATGACATTGGGGCGACCCGGCGCCACGTCGTACACCGATACGGCAAACCCCCATTCGCGTAACACCTGCGCCAAAAACTTGGCACACGCGCCTTCACCCGGACCGTTGGGCACAAGTCGCGGATTGCGTGAATCGATCGCGATCAGCGATTCGGTCAGCGCAAGTGCATCGATCGGAAATAGAGACGGCACACACCCCTCGGGAATACTCGTCGCACTACACTGCAGGCTCGCGCAGTGTAATTAAGCGGAAAGCATTGTGCAGAGTGAAGGGTGAGAAAAACTACGCCTCGTGCACCACCACACCGACTTCGTCGATACGCCATGACAGCAACGTCGACAATGGCGCGATCGCGTCGCTCACGCGTGCAACCGAGTCGCGCGACGCGAACACCATGACGCAGCCTCCACCGGACGCGCCGAGCGCTTTGACGCAGTCCGCACCAGCCGCGCGGGCGACGCGCTCAATCTCGTCGATTCGCGTCGTGCTTATTGCCGGATGCAGCGCGCGTTGTGCACGCCATTGCGCATCGACCAACTTCGCGAGCGCATCGATATCGCCAGCACGGAGAGCATCACACATGTCGTGTGCGAGGTGTGCAATTTCCTCCAGCGCGTTCACCACGCGCGGCACGCGTTCGCGGTACGCATCGAGCACCGCCGTAATGGTTGTCGCCGACATGCGTGACTCGCCCGTGTATGCCAACAACACACGCGACTCCAGTTCATCGCGCGCGGTCTCAGGAATCGCGATGGGCCTGACGATGGCGTCAGTAGCAAACGTCAAATCGAGCGCGCCGCCATATGCCGCTGCGTAATGGTCTTGTCGACCGCCCGCGATCTGCATGCCGTCCACCTCAACGGCGCGACTCCATTCGGCGAGCGACGAGGGTGTGTACGACCAGTCGTGCATCACATGCAACGCGGCAGCGAGTGCGACACCTGCGGCCGACGAACCACCCAGCCCGGCACCCACGGGAAAGTCGCTGTCGATTGCGACGTGGAGATGGGGCGCGTTTGCGCGCTCAAGTGCGGCGCGAATCAGACGGTCGGACGTTACGTGTCCGTCGGGGTCACCGTGCGAGGTAAGTCGAACGGTGGCACGGCGCGAAATGGCGATGTTACAAACGCGACCGCCTCGCTCTTCGGGGAAGGGTGGGACATCTGTCCACCCTCCGCCAAAGTCGAGGCGGGTCGGTGCCGACGCGATGAGCGTTCGGCGTGCGCCAGTCATACGTCGCGCTATTTCTTTTTGACGGCTTTCTTTGCGGGTGCCTTCGCGACTGGCTTGGGCGCCGGCTTCGCTGGAGCCTTAGGAGCCGGCTTAGCCGGTGCCTTTGCAATGGGCTTCGCAGGTGCCTTAGGCGCGACTTTCGCCACTGGCTTGGGCGGCACCTTGGCAGGCGGAGCTTTTGCCACCGGCTTCGCTGGCGGAGCCTTAGCGACTGGCGCCTTTGCGGCGACCGCCTTAATTGGTGCTGCCTTTGGCGGTTCAACTGGCTTCGCGGCGACCTTTTCCGCGACCTTTGGAGCAGGCTTGGCGACTGCTTTTTCTATCGGCTTTTCAACCGGCTTCGGAGTTGGCTTCGGAGCAACAACCGGCTTAAGCACGAGTGCCGGACCTTTGTCCGACGGACGCTGCGGCTCGAGGCGCATTGCCGCACGTGCCTCAAGCGCCGCTTCGGCCGCGGCGGCTGGAGCGGTCACGGCCTTCGGTAGCTGGCCCAGAGGAATCGGCTTGGGCGCAGCCGGCTTCGGTTCTGGTTTGGGAAGCGCGCCATGCTTGGCGATATATGCGGCCTCAGCCTGCTGAATCAGCACGTCACCTTCGTCTTGGCCCATTTGGCCCCGACGCACCATGTAATGCACCAGATCTCGGCAGCTTTCGATTGCGAACGCGCTTAGGCCGGCTGCAGCGCCAATTACTTCGCGCATCGCACCCGCCATCTTACTTCCAGCTTCAAGACTGATCTCGTGAGCGCGCTGCGCCATCTCGGCCGCGGTGTCGCGAGCATCAGCCGCGCGATGGCCGGGGCCTCGGCGCGGGGCAGGACCGGCCGGCGGCGCATCACCGTCGGTCATCATCTCTTCATCAACCTGCGGCGTATCGGACATGGGTCGAACGTACTCCTTCACCAGACTTAGGGGCTCGACCCGGCGCGCATCCACGCGCCAGCGACGAGCGTCAAGAATCGATTGCACCAGCCAGAACGCGGGTAACTATATGATTTTCAGTCATCTATGCAACCCGTCGCGGGGAGCAAATTCACGCATTTCACTTATATAGTTGTCGTCGAGAGCTCTCTCCCTCCATTCGCTGTAGCGCAGACTGAGACTTGCTAGTACAGCATTATACAGACACTAAAACAACATGATAAAGTCATAATGAGCCAACTTCCACTTCTCGGCGTGCGAGTGCTTGATCTCTCTCGAGTTCTAGCCGGGCCTCTTTGCACCATGATGCTGGGCGACCTCGGCGCCAGCGTCATTAAGGTCGAGCGCCCAGGAATCGGTGATGACACGCGGGGCTGGGGCCCGCCGTTTGGCGACGACGGCCAGGCCGCGTACTTCAAAAGCATCAATCGCAACAAACTTTCGGTCGCCCTCGAATTCGGCGATCCAACCGATCAAGCCGTGGTTCGCGCGCTCGTAAACGACGCCGATATCGTCGTGGACAACTTCCTTCCGCACGTACTGTCTCGTTATGGTATCGATAAAGGCGCTGAACTGGCGCGAAATACTCGGCTTATCTGGTGTACTATTTCGGGCTTCGGTGCCGACAGCGATCGTCCAGGATACGATTTCGTCGTGCAGGCAGAGTCCGGATGGATGTCCATCACCGGTCCCGAGTCAGGACCGCCCATGAAAACCGGTGTGGCGCTCGTCGACGTCATGACCGGGAAAGACGCGACTATCGCCGTTCTCGCAGCACTGGCGGCCCGCGAACGTGGCACACTCAGCGATCGGCAGCTCAACATTTCGCTCGCAGGAAGCGCGGCCGCAGCGCTCGTCAACGTGGCGCAAAATGTTGCGGTGAGTGGCAACGACGCGAAGCGGTGGGGAAACGCGCACCCCAATCTCGTTCCGTATCAACTTTTCGCAGCGGCCGACCGCGACATCGTGATCGCCGTTGGGTCCGACGCACAGTGGGTCGCCGCGATGAACGCACTTGGTCTGCTCCACCTCGCGAACGATGAAACGCTGCGAACCAACGCAGGTCGTCTTGCCCATCGCGCGCGCATTGTGAGCGCGCTTGCCGAGCACCTGCGCACGCACTCCGCTAGACACTGGATGCGCACCCTGCAATCGGCGCGCGTGCCCTGTGGACTTGTCCGCTCTGTGCGCGAGGCGCTCGTCGATATCCCGGCATCACCCGAAAGGGGTATGCCACCGGCCACGAACGGCACAATTCGATACGCGCCGCCGCACCTTAACGAGCACGGTGAAATTATCCGAAAGTATCACTGGAGTGTTTTCGATGACCTGCCGATACTCGCACAAACGGACGTGTGACCTCCTCCACGCCCGTGCGTCTTCTAGGCGAGAAGGTCAGCAGTCATGTCCCAATCGATCGCGTTGTCGTTGGTAGGGGTGTCGAGGCAGTCCGTCCGGCGTTATTCTAGCGCTGTGAAAATGACGGAAGACACCGCAGCCCAACTCACTGAAGTCGATTCGGACCAGGACGTCATCACCCGCGTAATGGCGGGGGACCGCGACTCGTTCGCGATGCTGATCGGTCGATATAGCGATCCGCTATACCGACATGCACTCGGCATGACCGGAAGCCCGGATGTGGCCGAAGACATTCTCCAGACGTCGTTCATCAAGGCCTATCACCATTTGAGTGAAGTCCGTGGACGATTCGACGCTTGGTTGTTCCGGATCGTGGCAAACGGGTGCAAGGATTGGCTGAAGAACATTCGGCGCACGCACCTGAGTTACGACGAGGATGATCAGCCCTCCGGCTTCGCGAGTCCTGATGAAGATCTCGATCGCACTGAGTTGCGAACCGATCTCGATTCTGCTCTCTCGCAGCTGGCGCCGTCACTCCGCGAAGCCTTCATCATGAAGCACGTTGAAGGACGTTCGTACGAAGAGATGGCGGACCTTCTGGGCACAACCGTGGGCGCACTGAAGATGCGCGTGCATCGGGCACGTGAAGCACTTCAGGCCCTGCTCGAGGAGAAATACGCCTGATGCAAGACCAACACGAAGCGCACAGCGACCGGAATGATTTCGGTCAGGACTCGCACCGCGACGCGGCGGCCAACAAATCATCCGCCGACCGTCCACTCGCAGATCGCGAAGTGCCGCTTCCGGGAATGGCGGCCGCAGACGATCCGACTATGGTAGCTATCCATCAGTGGCTAGACGGTGACCTGAGCGAAGTGGACGCGCGTCGCGCTGACACAAAGCAGGTCGATATGTGGTCCAAGATCGCCGGCGAGACCGAACAACGCCGTCGCATGGTGACGCCCAAGCATGTCGCCGCGAACATCATGGCCGCATTGCCGGAAAAGCACGTTGCGAAAGCGACTGCGACGAACACGATGGTCGCGCCTGCAAGCGGGATGTCGACGAACATGGTGATTGCTGTTGGTGCCGCTATGCTGGCACTCGGAATCGCACTCGGGAAATTGGTGTTCTGAGTTTTTCGTGGCAGCAGCGCACTGAAAACCCAAAACTCTAACCCAAGACTCAAAACCTAAAAAGCGGCCGAGACGGAAATCGTCTCGGCCGCTTTTTAAGTCGTGGGTTGTGAGTTTGGGTTTTGGGTACTCTGTATGCGGCCGCAAGTCGTGCGATTCTACATATGAATCGCTCTTCCCAATGCCGCTAACGCCGCTTCCTTCACCGTCTCACTCAGCGTCGGATGCGAATGCACGGTAATCCCAATGTCCTCCGCGCTTCCGCGATACTCCATCGCCAGCACCACCTCGGCCATCAGGTCTGACACATTCGGCCCCATCATGTGGCAGCCGAGTATCTCGTCTGTGTCCTTGTCGACGACGAACTTTACGAAACCCTGCGTCTCGCCCATCGTGCGCGCGCGTCCGTTGGCACTAAACGGAAATTTGCCGACGCGATAGGCGCGACCGCTCGCTTTCACTTCGCCTTCTGTAAGGCCTACGGTCGCGATTTCTGGCCACGTGTAAACCACACCGGGAATCGTGCGGTGATGCATGTGCACGTTTTTGCCAGCAATCACCTCGGCCGCAATCACGCCTTCTTCTTCGGCTTTGTGCGCAAGCAGTTTTCCACCGCACATGTCACCAATCGCGTACACGTTGGGCAAATTGGTGCGCTGTTGATTGTCGACGACCACTTCACCGCGTGCGCCGAGCGTCATGCCTAACGCGGCCGCATCGACGCCGTGCAACGACGGTTTGCGTCCGACAGAGACGAGCACGTAGTCGCCTTGAATTGACGACGCCGTGCCGTTGGACTCGACGTGAATCGTCACGCCATCACCACGCACATCAGCGCCGG
>JANXUN010000595.1 GCA_025356185.1 Gemmatimonadaceae bacterium | reverse complement strand
ATGGCGTGCAGTAGGCGATTCACGCCCAGCCCCTTTGACAAAAATCCCCAGGCACCGGTAGCAAGGGTACTCATCGCCAATTGGTGGGTGGGATGTCCTGTAAAAATGATGACGCGCGACGATGGTGCGCGCTGCACGATTTCGGACAGGATTTCAATGGAATCCTGCCCTCCCTCTAAATGCATATCGAGCAGCACGATGTCCGGCGCGTGTTCAACGACGCCATTCACGGCGGCGCTCAAGTCGGCCACCCGATGGATGACGGAAAATCCCGGCTCCATCGACAGTCGTTGTTCGAGCGCGTCCACCAACAGCGCGTTGTCGTCGATGCACATGACGCTTACTGAGTGATCGACGGCGAATGAGGGTTGCTCGCGCCTTGCGCTGTCCACGATGTGCATCACGTGAGTAGTGCCGTCAAGCGTGCCACGTCGTGAATGTCGACAACGTGCAGATTGCTTCGGTGGCGCATGTCCGACTTGGCGCCAAACACGACCAACTGCACCTCGTCGGCGTGATCTCCCAGCGACTCTTCGACCCGGGCAAGGTAGGCAGCATCTGTGACAACGACGTCAACGTTGCGAGCTGGGATTGTCGGAGAAAGACTCACAATGTGTTCAGACCCCGCCTCCCCCCAGTCACTCAGGCGTTCCGCACCTTGAACGTGAGCGTATTGCATAGCGATTAAGTTCGTGCTGAAGGACGGCTTGAATGCGGTGGCTCTGTGCCGCAACCACAGGCTACTTCACCGATGAGTTCTCACGCAGTTGCCTCGCGGTGGTGTTAACAACTCTCCCAGAAGGATCGACGTCGAAACTCTCGGACTTTAAAGTCATCGACGACGACGTAGACATTCGAGGCTGGCAAGTCGTGAGCCGCGAAGGACGTAATGTTGGTGAGGTCACGGACCTTCTGGTCGACACCCGACTCATGGTTGCGGATTACATCGAGGTCGCGCACGCAAAAAACAACCTCCGCCACATGATTCTCCCACTTCGCGCTCCGGGCGGTAATTGTCTACCTACGCGCGCAAACAGCAAACCGTCGGGGCTGTGCTCCCGACGGTTTGCAACGCGAAGAATGTTTTCATTAGCACAAGGTCGCGTACTGGGCGTCGTGTCGGGACAGCCATCGTTGTACGAATGCATCCGCGGTGCGCCGCTCGACACCGCAGTTGTGTTGCAACATGCCCACGACACGCTGTCGATAGCCTCGGGTCTTCCGGGTGCGACTGTGCAGGACAAAACCCATCAGAATATTGCAGATCCCCAGCAGTGCGAATGATCGCCCGCTCAGCTTTTGAGCAATTGCGTGGTAGGTCATGGACGCGGCGAAGAATAAGAAACCAGCATGTTGTCGCCCGGAACGGTACGCAGAACATTCGCGGTTATTCCGACAGGGAACAATTTTGCCAAAGCGGCAATCGGGACTGTCCCTTTCGGGTCACTCGTCCCACGCGCCCCGTCTACGGAGTGCGGGGTGCAAGCGCCACCACCACACGCCAAACTAAAGTTGCCGGGTCATGGTCCTGCGGTCGAAACCATTCGATCGAAGCCCCGGCGCGCACTGCCGTGCGCAAACAGAACCGTTTCCAACGCGTCGAGCGGCGTGTAACGCGCTCGATGTGTCCCGCTGTGCGCATCGTCAGCGACACCGCGAGTGCGGCCTCTGTCGTCGACTTCTGAGGCAGCGTCACCGAGAGGTCAACGATTGACTCGGCGACATCGCTGACATGGCGGCACGTGCCCAACAACAGCATCGAGAGAAGGGAGAGCGTTTCCGTTGGAAGGTGCGCAGCTCGACCGGCATCAAGCGGCTCGCGCCGTTCTACACGGCTTCCGCGCGCCAGCAATGCAGACGCGACGCGCGCGGTGTGCGCCCACCACGCGTCGACGTCGACAACGCGTGTTGGCGAAAGCAGTCCGCGACCTGGTGAGCCGCGCAACCAAATCAACGGACGTGTAACCTCGCGCAGCTGCTCGGTCAGCAGCCCGACCGCCTGCACGTCCTTTTCGCTGAATTGACCGCGTGCCGCGTCGACCCGCAGTGCGAGCGCACTGGTGATGCTACCAAGATCATGCACGACTGCTGCGACGATGTCGCGTTGCAGCTGAGCTGCTTCGGCGAAGTCGAACGATTCTCGTGCGCGTCGCGCGCTCATCATGGGGACTCTCTAGGGGTGAATGCAGGCTGCACGGACATGCCCCGTCGGTGTCCTACGTCACCAACAAGTGGGGCGAAGAAAAAATGCACATAAAATCGGAAAAGGGTCATACTACTTTCGGGTGATTGCGGACACTCACGCTTTAACGTCTTTTTG
Organism: Gemmatimonadaceae bacterium; assembly: GCA_025356185.1. GTDB lineage: Bacteria > Gemmatimonadota > Gemmatimonadetes > Gemmatimonadales > Gemmatimonadaceae > Gemmatimonas. Next base: position 8,328 of record JANXUN010000595.1, on the reverse strand, counting down.
TCCCATGATGTTCGGTGCGCATGGCTTCTTCCCCGACGATTATGCAAAACACTCTCTCGCCCATGTCGACATATTCGCCCCCCACTGCGACTCCGACCATCCGTCTGCTGTTGGTCGATGATCATTTAATCCTGCGCGAAGGTCTCGCGGCAGTCTTGGAACGCGATCCGAGCATTACCGTCGTGGGACAAACAGGAGACGGTAAAGAGGCGGTCGACCTCTATCGGACGCTCACGCCCGATGTGTGCATTATCGACATTCGCATGACGCCGACGGATGGCGTACAAACGACCGAAGCAATTCGCGCCATCGATCCAGAAGCGCGCATCATTTTGCTCAGCACGTACGACACCGACGAAGAAGTGTTTCGCGGGCTCCGGGCCGGTGCGTCTAGTTTTCTTTTAAAGGACATCGGCTCAGGAGAACTGGTCGATACCATTCGCACCGTGTATGCCGGTCGCAAATCTATTTCGCATAACATTGCTGCGAAGCTCGCCGATCACGTTGCGTCCGACTCGTTAACGCCACGGCAAAAAGAAGTCCTGCTTTCATTGGCGCAGGGTTTGTCCAACATGGAGATCGCCAACGCGCTCTTTATTAGCGAAGGCACAGTCAAAGCGCACGTGAAAGCGATTCTGCATAAGCTGGACGCGCGTGATCGCACGCAAGCGATCACGATCGGTATTCGGCGCGGGCTCGTGCGTCCGTTGTAAGCGCAATGTTGTCTCGTGCTGCGGTACGCCGCGCATTGCCTCGCATTGCAGTCGCGGCGCTCACCACGGTGTGCGCCGCGCTGTTACGTCAGCTCCTTGATCCGCTGCTTGGACGTGATTTTCCCTACATTCTTTTCTTTGCATCAATCTCGGCGGCGGCGTGGTTTGGCGGCCTGAGCGGCGGATTGTGGGCAGTCGCGTTTGGCGGCTTTGTGAGCGTGTGGCTCTTCATTCCGCCGGTACACACGATCAAAATGGTAGGCGTCAGAGACTCCATTGGATTGATGCTCTTCGCCGTGGTTGGTATCATCATTTCCATGTGTGTGCAGTTCGCCTTCCGCGCGCGCGCGCGCGCAATGAACGAACCGCTGCTGCGAAAGGAAGAAGAGCGCAACCGGCAACAGGCCGAGCGGGATCGCACCGAAGCACTCATCCGCACGAACGAAGCGAACTTGGCGGACTTTTTTGAGAATGCGAGCTTTGGCTTTCATTCTGTCGACGAGCGTGGAACGATTCTTCGCTGCAATCTCGAAGAGCTCACCATCACCGGCTACCGCGCAGACGAATACGTCGGTCACAACATCGCGGAGTTTCACGTCGAGCCGCTCGTAGTCAGTGGAATCCTGGACTGTCTGCGCCGCGGCGAATTCGTCCGCGATTGCCGGTCCCAACTGCGTTGCAAAGACGGAACCGTCAAAGACGTGATGATCTCGTCGACGCCGCGCATGGGCGACGATCATCGTTTTCTCCATTCGCGCTGCTTCACCCTCGACATCAGTGATCGCGTACTAGCCGAGCGCGCTGAAGCGCAACGCCGCGAAAGCGACATGCGATTCGAGATGATCGCCGACAACCTGTCGGTCATGGCATGGTCCGTCGACCCGGCCGGCAAACCGACGTGGTACAATCGTCGCTGGTACGAGTTCAGTGGAATGTCTCTCGACGAGATCAATACAGACGGGTGGCGGCGCATGCACCACCCCGATCACCTTGAGCGCGTGATCGCATCGGTGCGTGCATCGCGCGAGCACGGTGTCGAGTGGGAAGACACATTTCCCTTGCGTGGTGCTGACGGAGAGTATCGCTGGTTCTTATCACGGCTCGTGCCGATTCGCGACGATCAGGGGAGTATCGTCCGATGGTTCGGCACGAGCGTCGACATCACCGGACGCATGGCGATGGAAGCCGAGCTCCGCGCCGCCGACAAACGGAAGGACGAATTCGTCGCCACGCTCGCGCACGAACTGCGCAATCCGCTGGCGCCACTGCAACACGCGCTGCAGGTAATCGAATGGCGCGTTGGCGCCGATAAAGACGTGGGACGGATGGTTGCCATCATGCAGCGTCAGGTCGCACAGATGTCTCAACTGGTTGACGACTTAATCGAACTGTCGCGCATGAGCCAAGGTCGCATGACGCTGCGGAAAACTCACGTGGACGTGGCGGTGCTCGTCGCGAATGCCGTTGAAGCAGTTCGGCCGCTGGCCGAGCGTGCCGAAGTCAACATCCAAGTCGCATTGCCAGAGTTCGGAACGCCGATCGATGCCGACGAACTTCGCATCACACAAGTGCTCACCAACCTGCTGGGAAACGCGTGCAAGTTTTCGCGACCCGGCGGCATTGCGTGCATAGAAGCAACCATGCTGGGTGATCGCCTGCGTCTGGTCGTCTCGGATAACGGTATCGGCATCGCGGCGGATCGCCTGCCCCACGTTTTCGATATGTTCAACCAAGGTCATGAACGCAGCGAGTATTCACGCGGCGGGCTTGGCATTGGATTGACGTTGGTGCAAGGCATCGTGGCGATGCACGGTGGAACCGTGGAAGCGCACAGCGACGGCATTGACCGAGGCTGTTCGTTCGTTGTGTCGTTGCCAGTCGGCATCGCGACGATCGCTCCGCACGTGCCCACTTCGTCCCCATCAGCGCACGGCGGCGTCGAAGTCAGAACGCCGGGTCGCGCATCCGCAGCTCGTGTTCTGGTGGCGGATGACAATCCAGACGGCGTCGAAACGTTGTCGACGTTGCTACGCATGGGCGGCTACAACGTGACCGCAATGCTCAGTGGAAAAAGTGCACTCGCTGCATTCATGGCTGCACCGTTTGACATTGTAATTCTGGATATTGGCATGCCGGAACTCAGCGGCTACGATGTGTGTCAGCAGCTGCGCGCGCTGCCCAACGGACGCGCGGCACTCGTGATTGCGCTGACCGGTTGGGGTCAGGCGAAAGATCGCCAACGCTCGCAAGACGCAGGATTTGATGCGCATTTCGTCAAGCCCGTCGATCATGAGCAATTGATTCGCATGTTGAATGAACATCAGGCGATGCGCGCGTAACTCAAAAGGCACAGCGAAAGTGTGCACTCGGGGCAAAGTTTTCAGAGCAAGCCGCGATAGCATACTGTGCGCGGGTGAGCGTGCGTGACTCTGCCGCATTCGTTGCAATCGGTGCCCATCTCATCGACGTCTTGCCCTCCTCCAGATTCGCGCTGTAGCGAATCATCGTTTTGGTACACGTAACAGGAGACGCGCATGTCATCGGGTAACTACGGACAAGGTCAGGACCGGGACCGCTCACAGTACACGGACGGGAACTCGCAGTGGTCCGACGAAGGCGGTGGTCGCTCCGACGAAGGTCGGAATCGTGGACGTGGGCAGCAGCAGCCACGCGACGGGCGCTTTAGTGACGACGAAGATCAGAATGATCGCTTCGAAATGGGCGGTGGATCTCAGCAGGGGTCAAACAGCGGTCGTTCCGGCGCGGGACGCGGCGACATGTACGGGAATCGCGACGACCAGTCTCGCACGAGCGGCAACGGATATGGTAACGGCGGAGATCGCTCCGGGATGAGCGGTCGCGGTGGCTGCCAAAACGACAACAGTGAAAGTCGTTCAGGCATGAGCGGAATGGGCGGAAACAACAAAGACGGCCGCTCCAGCATGAGCGGTAATCAATACGGCCGAAATGAGAACAGCTCTGGAATGCGCTCAGGTGGCCGTGATGGTTCTGACAACATGTTTGGTTCGGGTCAGCGCGCCGGTGCTCACGCAGGCAAAGGGCCCAAAGGATGGCAACGTTCCGATGAACGCATGCAAGAAGAAATCAATGAGGCGCTCGCGCGCGACGAACATCTCGATGCCAGCGAGATCGAGGTCAAAGCGAGCGGTGGTGAAGTCACGCTCACGGGCACGGTAACCGATCGCGAATCGAAGCGCATGGCGGAAGACGTCGTCGAACGCGTGTTCGGCGTGACTGATGTGCACAATCAAATTCGAGTGTCGCGCGAGGGAGCAGACACCGGTGCCTCGGGCTCGGATCGGACCAGCGCCAAAAGTCAGGGCGGTGATCGCGAAGTGAGCCGTGCTACCGAAAAGGACGGCAAATCAGCGTCTGACACGGGCGATAAGAACAAAAAAAGCGGAAGCAGCTCGCAGTCGTCGCAGTCATCGAACGCGTAGTCGTGCGTCATGAAAAAAAGCGCTCGGCCTAGGGTACACGGGCCGAGCGCTTTCGTAGTGTGGGAAGCCGGTGGCTAGTGCTCGTCGTTTTCGACAACAACTTCGCCGATCGCAACCGCGCGAATCGCACGAATAACACGATCGACAGCGGTGCCTTTTGAGACAAAGCCCCACGCGCCGGCCGCCAGCGCGTTGACGGCCAATTCGTGCGTCGGATGGCCGGTAAAAATGATCACGCGCGATGCAGGGGCGCGTGCGACGATTCCGGATAAAATGTTGAGAGCGTCGTGACCGTCAGGCAGGTGAATGTCGAGCATGACGATACTCGGCGCGCGTTCCACGACGCAGTCGACGGCGTCCGCGAGGTTCTCGACCCGGTTTACGACGTTCATGCCCGGCTCAAGCGCCAAGCGACGCTCCAACGCATCGATGAGCAACGCGTTGTCGTCGATACACATCACCCGCAAAGGCACGTCCAAATGCGACACGAGATCCTCGGTAATCATGTGACTCAGTGTGATCATCGCTGGAGCAGCGCGGATAGCCGCGGCACATCCCGAACGTCGACATAGTGCACATTGTTTCGCTCTGGCGTTCCTTGGGCGCCGAGCACGATCACACGGGGTGCGTCTTCACGAAATTGCAACTGGATCGCGGCGAGATGCGCGGCGTCGGTCACAACAACATCGACCAAGGCCGTGTCACTCGAAGTAACACGCTCCCAATGGTCGGGCACAACAAGCTGCACGAGTGCAACCTGGCGCGGATCGCTCAGGGCAAGAAGCACGCGCCGGTTCAGCCGTCGGAGAGGGTCGCTGCTCGTTTGCTCCGTGACGGGCATGTACGCCTTCACAGAGATGCGACTTGGCGCCGTTTCGCGAAAAACCTCCAAACGACCACCGCATGCCTCGAGTGCACTGCGGCACTCTTCGAACGCCGCGTCCAACTCCGACATCGAGGTACTCGTCGCGGGCGGGCGCGAGGGGCCGCGAAACGTCGACGTTCCGGCGCGTTCCTGCGACCGTTCGAGAATTTCAAGCAGCACATGATCGTCCTCCATCCGCGCGCTCAGGGCGATGTGACCATTCGATGCGTCGCTCCATGTTTGACGGACATGGGTAATCGCCGTCATTAAAATTCGCGACACGATGTCCGCGGGAACTCTGACAACGGGCAACTGCGAAGAGATGTCCTCGGTGTCTATGACAACCGTCGGCGGTAAGGTCGCCACTGCCAGCGCGCGCATGCCCGTCCACCACTCTGACAGCGAGGTGACGTGCGTCTCAAGTGCATTCGCGTTTCCTCCACTCAGCAAGCTCAGTCCGTCGCACAACCCATTCACGTGACGCATGCTGGACTGAATAAACGCGATGTCCCGTCGCACTTCCGGCGTGATGCCCTCTGCCATAGCCATGGCATCCAGTCGCAGCAGCACGGGCATCATCGCGTTGCGCAGCCCATGCCCAAGCCCGGATGCCAAGGTCTTCAGCACGCGGCTGCCACCACACCTGGCAGTGCGGCCCCTTCACTCACGCCAGCCCCATCAGCGCTACACATATCGCGGGCCTGTGACCAAAAAGTGACGTCAAAAGTAAGAAATCCCAAACGATAGGATACCAGTAAGAACGATCGCGAACAGCTAGCCTGCAGGGTCAGTGCCATCTGTCCCCAAAGTACGACGGTGCAAGCAGTTGCGGGATGGTAAAACGTCCGTACGTTCGACTTGGCGACTTTGTGATGAATGTCACGCTGCCGCTCGCCGAATCATGAATGCTTTTCCCCGTCTTGGAGTTACACGTAGTACCGTGCGTGCACCGCACTTACTCCACACCAAATTACGATGACTCTTATTTCTCGGCGGCCAGCATGCACATCGTGATTGTTGATGACAGCGCTGACATTTTGGATAGCATGTCGACATTACTCCAAATGATGGGACATCACGTGGAGAGCTTCCTGAATGTTGAGGCGGCCGTCGCACACATCATCGAGACGCCTCCCGATGTCGCGTTCATCGACATCGGCATGCCCAGCGTCTCCGGATACGACGTGGCCCGTGAAGTCCGCAAACATGCTTCGGCACAATCCGCGACGCTCATCGCGCTGACGGGATGGCATCGCGAAGAGGATCGCCAGCGATCGTTTGACGCCGGCTTTGACTCGCATCTTGTGAAACCCGTGGATCTCGCGCGTTTGCGAGAAACCCTCAGCAACATTGCCGTTATCAAATCCTCACGCGCGTTGGAGTGAGGCGATCTTGCCTTGCCCGCGAATCGGGCTTGGCAACCGCGCGGTCGCACCCACTTACCAATAGTGCGGCGAGCGCGCTGGGCTTGCGAGTGTTGGAATAATCGGCATCCGGAGTGACTGCAGTGCGTGTGCGAGCGTGCGGTGACGCGAAGGAGCCGACGGTACGAACGTCGGCGTGCTTTGGCTCTGGTCAGCGTCGGTTGCTGGTTGACTCGCGGCGACCGATCGCGATGCAGAAATTTCCGTCACCAGTGATCGCGCCATGTGATATACGCGCCGACTTTCGAGCAGTGCGGTCACGAGCACCATTCGTGGCGACATGTGCGTCGCGGGGGGTGAACGATCCGAAGCCAAACGGTCGTCGAGATAGGATTGCAGCAGTTGAATGATCGCCGATTGCTCATCGGCACGTGTCAACAACTGTTGCACTTCGTTCTCGTCACTTCTGGTCGACGCTGCGACTGTCAGCGCGTCGCGGGCGGCGAGCGCAGCGACCAGCAATTCGGAAATCGCGACGTCGCTGGGTCCCGCGTCTGCAAAAGTCGCTGCACGAACCATAGAGAGCCTCAGGACGGAAGTGTTCGCAAGCCATACACCACGGGTTTTAGCAATGTCTCCATGATCGGCAACGCAAACCATTTACCCACTAGCAGATCTTTGACTCGCCCAGTCGGGGCAGACCATCTACCCCTTACTCTACTCAAGTGTCGATTTCAGTAACCTCCATCACCGATCGGCCGTAGCGAGCTACAACCGTCAAGTTCTCGGCGACCAAATCGCGTGTCGCTGTGACTGGTCAACCGCTAGAGCACGATCGCGAGAAGTAGCCCATCGTAGCCTTTGCTTCCGACGGTTTGCAACGCGGTCGCGTCGACACGACGATCGTCTTTGAGCGAGTACAGCAAGCGTTGCACGCCCTGTGTGCTGGCATTATCGGCGTCGACGTTGGCAATTTCGCCGCGACGCACGACGTTGTCGACTACGATCAACGTGCCGCAACGCGACATGGACAGCGCGGCTTCAAAGTACGGCAAACTGTTGTCTTTGTCCGCGTCAATAAACACCATGTCAAACGGCTCTGGCTTGTCAGCTTTCAACCACGCTAGCGTGTCGAGCGCCGGTGCCACAATCACGTCAACGACATCGGAAACGCCCGCGTGTTGCAGATTCGCGCGGGCGACCTCGGCGTGACGCTCGCTGATTTCGAGCGTGATCAGCCGTCCGCCTGCTGGCAAGGCACGTGCGAGCCAAATCGTACTGTACCCGCCGAGCGTGCCGATTTCGAGAATGCGTTTTGCGTTGCACAATCGCGCCAGCAGATGGAGAAACTTCCCTTCTGGCGGTGCGACGCTGATCGCCGGTAGCGCAGCGCGCTCACTCTCATGAAGCGCGTGGTCCATCGCGTCATCACGCGGAATGAGATGATCCACGAGAAACGATTCAACGGCGGACCACACTAGCGGTGATGACATTGGTCAGGAGACAGGAGACGGGAGACGGGAGACCGGAGACGGATCACGCGCCATTCGGTACCAGCACAATCTTTCCCGAACGCTCACCAGACGCCGCCGCCGCGACCGCCTCCTTTATCTGCGACAGCGCAAACGTCGCTTGCACCGGTGCATGCAACGCGCCATCAGCAATCAACCGCACCAATTCCGCATACAGCGCGCGACGCACCTCGGGCTTTTCCGTTCGAAACCACATAGCCAACCAAAATCCGCGCAGTGTCACGTCGCGAAATACAAACGCATCCGGCGAAATATTGCACGCTTTCCCGCTCATGGCGCCGTAGTTCACCACAGTGCCACCGACAGCGACGCATCGCGCGATTCGATCGGTCGCGGAACCCGCCGCCGCGTCGACACCAAGGCGAATCTTTGCACTCGCGGTCTCCTCACGAA
>JANXUN010000569.1 GCA_025356185.1 Gemmatimonadaceae bacterium | reverse complement strand
CCGGAGTTTGCAAGCGGTGAGCGTTTGCGTCAGCTCATCGACCTCACAGAAAAACGCCAGCAGCTCGCGACGATGCTTGAAGCGCGACCTGGTGCGAACGGATTGAGCATCACCATCGGTAACGAGCATGGCGACCCTCGGTTGGGCGCCTTCACGGTCGTTACCGCGGAGTACACAGCCGGTTCACTAAGTGGTGTGATCGGTGTTATCGGAGCGCTGTCAAGTCGCTGGCCAAACGATCTAGTCGCAGCCAGCCCATTGCGCTGCAGCGTGCGCGACGCATGGTTCTTTCCCCAACCCACTCTAGCCAGCCCGTATCGAACCATGCCGCAAGGGTTGTCGCCTCTGTGGACGAGATCTCGAGCCCGTCGATTGTGCGCAATCCGAGGTACACCTCTTCGGTTGTCCGATTAAGCGGCGTTAAGAGCTCGCGCCCCTGAACGGGATCGATGCCCGCCATCGTCGCGACGTGCCACGCGGAATACGCCTCGATATTCCACCGGCGTTCCTGGCCGTCAAATCCGTGCGCACTGGGTCCGACTCCTAAATAGGGGGCGCCACTCCAGTACGCGCTGTTGTGCACCGCGCGCTTACCCGGTCGACCGAAGTTTGAGACTTCGTAGTGTTCAAATCCCGCAGCAGAAAGTTGACCGTGCGCAGCAAGAAATTCTGATTCGTACGATTCTTCTGATCCGCTCACTGTCTCACCTCGGGCTTGCCATTTCGCCAATGGTGTGCGCGGCTCGACGGTCAGACCGTACAACGAAATGTGTTCGGGCTCAAGCGCGAGCGTCATCGACAAGTCCCGTTGCCAGTCACGCTCCAAATGCGCAGGGAGCGCAAAAATGAGGTCAAGCGAAAACGCCGTCAGCCCGGCCTCACGCGCCAGCTCTACTGCGCGCGTTGCCGCGTCGGCGTCGTGCGCGCGATGCATCCAGTGCAGCACGCGATCGTCAAAGCTTTGAACGCCAATCGACAGTCGGTTAACGCCGGCGGCGCGCCACGCGGCGATCGCGTCGTGCGTAATGTCCTCCGGATTGGCTTCGAGGGTCACTTCGGCGTCACGCTGAACGCTTGCTACTGACCGAATCGCGTCTAATAGTCGTGCGACACCATCGGCGCCCAACCGACTTGGTGTGCCACCGCCAAGATAGACCGTATCAAGACTCAGTGGCGCCGAATGGCGCAGCTGCAGTTCGCGCAGAATCGCCTCAGCAAATTCTCGCGCAGGAACCACTCGCCGGACAGCGATTGAAAAATCGCAATAGCTGCATCGTCTCGCGCAGAACGGTACGTGTACGTACAGGTGTTTAAACGGCACGAACCCGACCGTCTGGTTCCATCGTCACCAGCCCTTCGAGTTCGAGCACGCTCAGCGCACTTGCCACGGAGCGTGTAGGGAGCAGCGCCTCGGCACTAATCTGTTCTAAGGTCGACGCACCCTGCCCGATGGCGTACCAACATGCCGCCGCCCTGTCGTCGAGCAGGGGCGCCGGCGTCGGCTGCGCCTGCAGTTTGAGCAGTTCAAGCACGTCGTCTGCGGCGAGGATTGGTTCAGCGAAGTCTTTCATGAGCGCGTTGCTGCCACGCGATGACGCGATGTCGATCGCGTTTGGCACACAGGCGACCGTACGATGCAGCTCGTGCGCATAGTTCGCCGTAATCAGCGCGCCGCTTCGTTCACCCGCCTCGATGACCACCGTCACGTCGGCGAGCGCCGCGATGATGCGATTGCGCCGGGGGAAGGTGCCTGCGTGGCCGTGCTGTCCGGGGTGCAACTCAGACAGCAACAATCCGTCGCGCGCGACTTGCGCTTGCAGTACGCGATGACGCAGCGGAAACACCAAATCAATTCCAGTGCCCAACACCGCGACGGTGCGCCCGCCCGCATCAAGTGCCGCCTGATGCGCGACGCCGTCAATGCCTTGCGCCATTCCGCTGATAACAGTCGCTCCTGCGCGCGCGCACGCGGTGGCAATCGAACGTGCCACGCGAATCCCGTACGACGACGCGGCACGTGTGCCGACGATCGCGACGGCCGGCGGATCGGCGGAGGCCATGGTGCCCTGCGCGAACAGCACGGCGGGCGCGTCGTGTAGTTCGTGGAGTCGCGCGGGATAGTCCGCGCATTGTTGCGTAATCACACGCATATGTTTCGCGGCGGCGCTCTCGAGCGCGCGATCGGCGGCTTCGTACGCGGCGTCGCGCGCCGCGCTGTCACGTTCACTTAATGCAAAAC
>JANXUN010000523.1 GCA_025356185.1 Gemmatimonadaceae bacterium | reverse complement strand
CCGACAACCTTCAGTTTTGTAGCGGCGTGCAATAATTCCGACGAAATGCGCGTCGCACTGCGTCCGACAATCGCGTCGTAATCGCTGATGCGCCGCAGTAGTTCGTCGCGCGGCAGCGTCGGCACTTCGTCGATCTGCAGCTCGGGTTCAGCGAGCAACAATGCCACGCCTTCCGGATCGACGTCGTCGGTGACCAGTACTCGAAACGCCATGAATGATGCTGTCTGCAGAGTGGTGAGCGCTTTGCGAAGCGCAAAACGAGGGCCCGGCAACCCACGCACGGGCGGCGTTCCTAGCTCCCGAGATCGTACCGTCCGAGCGCGTTGCGAAGCGCTTCGCGAATAGCAACTAATGTGTCGTCGCGCGCGGCGGGAGAATCATCGCGCACATGCACTTCGACGCCATCAGCGATGGGCAACCGTCGCCAAGTGGCGACGGCCGCATCACGCGAGACGATTGGCGACATGTGCAGCGAGAGCGCGGGTGCGAGCGATTGCGCGACTCGGCGTTCGAGTGCATCACCGGTGACCTCCCGCATCTCGTGTCGAATCGCGTCAAGCGTCTGTCCTTCTCGCTGACGAACCTTGATGGACAGCAGCTGCAGCAGGTGGCGATAACCGTAAGTCGCCGCCGTTCCCGCGCCTTCCGGATGATCGAGCAGCCCGTTCGCGACGTAAAAACGCACCGCGCGCGCGCTCGGCGTTGCGCGCGCCGATGCATTCGTCGGTTTCATTCCTGCGGAGTCCACGAGCGCTGCTGCGTGCGCAGCAAGTCCGCGTGCATTCCATGGAGCGTGACGCGCGTGCGCGCGCAGGAGCGGGACTGGGGATTCGGCCATGGGACGCGGAATATACGAGCTTGATGATGCGCCCGGCGAGCCATTTTCCCGCAGATGCCGCGCGATTTGTTACGTGTCGCTCAGTGTGGGCATTGAGAACGCCGTGTGGATCTTTGAGCGTCCGGCGAGTTGCGCGATCGTGGACAGGTCTACCGGCTTCTCAAGAAAATGCAGTGCGCCGAGCCGCTCTGACGCTTGTCGACTGGAGTCATCAGGAAACGCGGTGAGCACCAACACCGTCGCGTCGGGCGAGAGCATCCCTGCCAACGCCACGACTTGCAGTCCGCCATCGCGTTTGCCGCCCAATCGCAGGTCGGTCACGATGATATCAAATCGGCGTGCGCGTAAACACTGAAGCGCGTCGGGGAGCAGTTCAGCGGTAGTCACGTTGTTGTCGGCGACATCGAATAGGTCGGCCAGCGTCTCTCGGATGGACTGCTCATCTTCCACGACGAGCACTTCCTTTTTTGCGATCGATTGAGTGTGCATGGCAGCAAGCCAATGCGAGAATTGGGCCGCAGAATTGCACGTGCATAACATGTTGACTCATAATGACTTAGCCAGCAACAGTCGATCACAGGTGAGCGAAAACCGTACATCTTTCCCGACGCGAGAACGGTTCGCGGTGACCGAATACCGATCAGATGCCGTAGCGCTTGAGTTTGACCAAGAGCGTCGAGCGGGCGATTCCCAATCGAATCGCCGCATGCGAGCGATTGCCGCGAGTCGCCGAGAGGGCCTCTCGAATGGCATCCGCTTCCTGCGCTTCAAGCGTGCGCGACGAGTCGACGTCCTTGGCTAGATCGGCCACCTGTCCGTGCGTGGTCGTTGTGTGCAAATCGGCCGTCGCGGAATGCGCCGTCGCGGAATGCGCCGTCGCGGTGAGCGCCGTCGCGGTGAGCGCGAGATGTTCTGCGCGAATCGGAACGCCGTCGGCCATGATCGCGGCGCGCCACACAGCGTTCTTGAGTTCACGCACATTGCCAGGCCACGCATATGCTTCGAGCGCGGCGCGCGCCGTGTGGTCAAACGTTGCACCACGCGGCAGAAATGAATGCGCCAACGGCAGGATGTCACCGATGCGCGTCCGAAGCGGTGGAATTGTTAGTGTGAGTACGTGCAGGCGATAGTACAGATCTGCGCGCAGACGTCCGCGCGCCACGGCATCGGCGATTGGTTGATGCGTCGCTACGATCACGCGCGCGCCAGATCGCAATGACGTCGTGCCGCCCAGTCGGCGAAAGGTGCGCTCTTCTAACACTTTGAGCAGGCGCGGTTGCACGTCGAGCGAGAGTTCGGCGATTTCATCAAGAAACACCGTTCCGTCGCTCGCGAGTTCAAGCAGTCCGCGTTTGGCGTGTTTCGCATCAGTGAATGCGCCGCGCTCGTGACCGAACAATTCGCTTTCCACAAATGTGGTCGAGAGTGAAGCGCAATTGATTTCGACGAACGGTGCAGTGCGCCGTGTTGAACGATCGTGAATCGCGCGTGCGACAAAGCCTTTGCCCGTGCCCGTTTCCCCTTGCAGGAGCACGGGCGCGTCTGCGTTACGTGCGGCCAAATCAATCAACTGTTCCAGCGTCGGATCAAACGGCGGCGGCTGCGTGACGCTGTTGGCACGCAGCATCGTCACTTCGTTGCGCAGTCGACTCCGTTCTGCCGCGCGTTGCACCGTCAGTGCGAGCACTGAAAGGTCGACGGGCTTTTCGAGCACGTCCACTGCACCGACGTGCATTGCGCGCACGGCCGTGCGCACATCGGCAAATCCTGTTAGCACAATCACGCTGACGTCAGGATCATCGGCATGGAATGCCACGAGCGCATCGAGACCATTCGCATCAGGCAGACGCAAGTCGAGCAATACCACGTCGGGCGCGTGTTCACGGGCGAGTTGTAGCCCGTCGGCAGCGCTCGCCGCACCGCGCGCGGTGTCCCCGCGCGCAATGAAAAAGTCGACGAGCGTCTCGCGAATTGTCGCATCGTCGTCCACCACAAGCACGGACACGCTCATGAGGCGATGCCCGCAGGGAGCGTGAGCGTGAGAGTGGTTCCCACTTCCGGCGTGCTCTCGATGTTGATCGTTCCTCCGTGCTCGTCCATGATGCGTTGACACAGCGCAAGGCCAATTCCGGTGCCGTCGACTTTCGTGGAGAAAAAGAATTCGAACACGTGCGGCAGCACGTCGCTGGGAATCGCGAGTCCTCCGTTACTCACACGGCACCGCCAACCGCCGCTTGGCGACGACTGCGATTGCAACTGCAACGCAGCGCCCACGGGCGAGGCATCGCACGCGTTCGCTAACACGTTGCGAAACACTTGCCCCAACTGTTCGGCATCGAGTAAGCAGCGCGACGCCGACGGTTGGCGCACGCGGTGAATCGTGAGCCGTTTGGACTCCAATCGCGCACGCTCACCGTCAAGAATGTCGTCCCACACTGCATCGGGATCACCGAGTTGCAATCGCACGGGATGTGGTCGACCAAATTCGAGCAGCGAAGTCACCATGCGACTCAGTCGTTCGACTTCACGCAAAATGCGGCCTACATTTTTCTCGACGACGGAATCTTCAGCGGAACGCAGTTGCAGCAGCTGCGCTGCGGACGAAATGCCGAAGAGCGGATTGCGAAGTTCGTGTGCAACACCGGCCGCCACTTCACCGATCGCTTCGAGTCGTCGTTTCTGCTCGACGCGTTGCACTAAGCGCGCGCGCTCAATCGCGACGGCGGTTTGGGCGGCAATCACGACCACGACGCGTTGGGCCGCTTCCAGCCGTTGCATCGACTCAAACGGCTCTGCACAGAGCGTCAGCGCCCCACGCACGCCTTCGGACGTCATGAGCGGCACCGTGATCTCGAGACCGACCTCTGAGTCGCTGCGGCACACCTGTCGCGTCGCCGCGGCTTCCGCCCACATCGGCGTCAGTCGCAGCTCGAGCGACACGGCATCGGCCGCAACGTGTTCATATCCGTGTTTGTGTGTGATGCGGAAGTTCGTCGACTCTTCATCAAGCAGCGCAATCACAAATCCGTTCGACGGCACGGCGCGACGCAGCTGGCGCGCGACTTCTTCGTAAACGCGATCGAGTACAATGGTCTCGGCGAGCGCGTTGCCCGTATCGATCAACGCTTCGCGCGATCGATGACTGGACGTGATATCGACCGTGCAAAAGACAAAGCCTGTCACGTCGGCACCGCTCTGTAAGGCAGTGACCTGCATCAGGAATACACGCTCTTCGGTCGGTGAATTGCACGGAAACTCCCACCGTACGACTGGTACGCGATGGTGGCGCAGCAGCGTCATCGCGCGTTCGATTTGATCACGCGACGCATCATCGGCGACACTTTCAAAGACCGAGCATCCGACAACGGCGCTTTCGGCGGCAATCGCGGCGGCGCCGTTCTGTTCGGCAAACTGCGACCAAAAACGATTTGCCGACGTAAGCCGTCCGTCGAGGTCGACCGACCAGATGGTCATCGGCAGCGCGTCGAGTAGCCGCCGAGAGAATGGCGAACGGTCGAGCGTGATCGTTGGCAGTGTGGTGTAATCGCTCACATGCGCAACTTACGGCGGCAGGCACACGCGAACAGGGGCGCGATCACTCGCGCCCCTGTGTACAGCTCCGCGTAATGGACTGCGCGCTGCGAAGTTTATCGACGTCCGCCTTTTTTCGCGGCCTTTTTCGGAGCCGGCTTTTTTGCGACGGCTTTTTTCGGTGCGGCCTTCTTGAGTGGGGCTTTTTGAGGGGCCGCTTTTTTCGGAGCCGCCTTCTTTGGAGCCGCCTTCGTCGCCACGGCTTTCTTGGGCACCGCTTTCTTCGCTACTGGCTTCGGAGGTGCCTTTGCGGGTGCCTTTGCGGGTGCCTTTGCGGGTGCCTTTGCGGGTGCCTTTACCGGTGCCTTTGCAGGTGCCTTGGCGGGTGCCTTCGCCACCGTCTTTGCCACGGGGAGTTTTGGTGCGAGAGCTTTGACAACTGGCGCAGCCTTCGGCGCGGGAGCCTTGGCCATTACGCCTTTCATCGGTGCCGCTTTCGCAGCCGGAGCCGATTTGGCTGCAAGTGCGGCCTTCGGGGTTGCGGCGGCCTTTGGTGTGGTGGGAGCCTTTGGTGCCGCCGGCGCCTTTGGTGCGACGGGAGCCTTAGGCGCAGCCGCCGGAGGCGCGGCCGGTTCTTCAGCCTTTGGCTCGGGGGCCGCTTTGAGCTTTGGAACCTTAGGTGCGCCGGGATTTTTAGGAGGGCGACCGGGTCCACGACGAACCATCGGACGACCGAACATGTCGTCTTCGTCGTCTTCGTCGTCGCCGCCGCCGCCGCCGCCGCCGCCTAGCTCTTCCTCAAAGCTGTCGTCGTCTTCGTCGTCCTCATCTTCGTCGTCATCGTCAGCACTGTCCCACAGGCTGTCGCTGTCGTCGGACGGGAGGCCATATCCATCATCGTCCTCCTCTTCGTCGTACGAGGAGCCGCCGTATCCCCGAAACTCGACCATCTCCTCGCCATGATCGATGAACTGCTGCGCTTCTGGGATCTCGTCGCCACGCGGCATCACTGCTTCCTCCACTGAATTGACTTGGGTTCCACAGCGCCCTGCCGCGGAGAATCCTACGGTTACACCTTCTACATGGTGTTGCCCTCCACGTCAAGCGGAGAGCACAATCCGAAATAATTTGCCACGTCCGCTGCCGATCTACCTGGGTCGCCGCGCCTCTGCTGCAGCGCGGTCGATTTCACCCCGATGATTCTCGTAGTCGGCATTCTTGGTGGCCAACTCCGACTCGAGCGCCGCCAACAACCGCTTGTCGAAGACTTTCGCGGCAGTCTCGTTCTTTTCCATCCGCGCGGAGCGGGCGGCCAGTAACAGTCCAAGCAGCGACTTGGGGTTCTCCTTGAGAATCGTATCTGCCTGAGCCTTCGCGATCGCGGCGGTTCCTACCACCTCGGCCACGCGGCCGTAGTGGTATCGCTCGTCGAGCGTGGGCTTTTCTAGCATCTCGTGCGCGGCGAGTACCATGGGTGCGAATCGCGCGACCGAGTCGACCTTTCCCGCTTCGGCGTATTCCATGACACGCACGTACAGGCGACTGGCGCGCTCTGACGGCGACATGTTGGCAATGTTTGGGGGCGCCCCGTTCGCGCCTGCGGCTCCAGCGCCGGCATCCGGTGCGCCATTGCTCTGACCATCGAGTGCAGCCGTTGGCAGTGCGTTCGCCGAGCCGTCGATCGCGGACCCCTTGGCCGCACCAAAGTTGCGACCAGCGAACATGGCAACGAGCGCCAACAACGCGAGAAACGCCACCCCCCACGGGAGCACCGAGGCGGTTCCGGACGATGACTGGGGAGCGACGACCATCTGCGGGGCGCCTTGGCCCACTGGCGTGCCACAGCGATGACAAAAACGCGCGCCGGTCGAGAGCGCGGCGCCGCACGCGGCGCAAAAGCCCGCGCCAGAGGGCGGAATCCGAGTTCCGCTATTGAGTGGTGAAGTCATGTTGCCGGAATAGTATCGTTTGCGAGGGCCGAAGGGGTACCCGCCGCGCTACAATACCACAGCGCGTTTCTTACTCCCGACCTTTCTTTCGTGCCTGCTCCTAGTCGATCCCTCGTTCCTTCCGATTTAAGCGGCGCTACCGCGAGTGACATTCTCGAACTCGCCGAGGCGCAGCAGGTGCGTTTTTTACGCCTGCAATTCACGGACATTCTCGGTGTCATCAAGAACGTCGAGATTCCGTCATCGCAGTTCAGAAAAGCGCTGAACGGCGACATCATGTTTGACGGATCGAGCATCGAAGGATTTGTGCGCGTCGAAGAATCGGACATGCTGCTGGTTCCCGAGCTCAGCACGTTTCAAATTTTTCCGTGGGGCGAACCGTCGGCGCGCGTCGCGCGTGTGATCTGCGATGTCTCGATGCCCGATGGCCAACCATTCGCGGGCGATCCGCGCGGAGTCCTCAAGCGGCAAGTCGCGCGCGCGGCGGAGCTTGGCTACATCATGAATGCCGGGATGGAAGCGGAGTTCTTTTTGTTCAAGCCCGCGGCCGACGGCCGGCCCGCCACGGACACGCACGACGTCGGCAGTTATTTCGATC
>JANXUN010000517.1 GCA_025356185.1 Gemmatimonadaceae bacterium | reverse complement strand
CGGAGTCGTCCAACTACGATGCGTTTCCTCCAGGACCGCCGGCATACGGCGTGTGGCGCAACTCGGGGCGACGCCAATACGATGAGGGCTCCTCAAGCGCGCGAACTAACCGGAGTCCTCGACAGCGCGTAACTTAGGAGCGTGCGTCTCCTGTGTGACACACCAACGCGCTCGTCAGCATGCAAACACTCTCGCCAAGTACACGACAGGCATGAACGCGCCTGAGCGCCTTTCGGCCGCACTCTCGGGCCGCTACACGATCTCGAATGAGATCGGGCATGGCGGCATGGCAACCGTCTACCTCGCGCACGACATCAAGCACGGGCGCGAGGTCGCCATCAAGCTGTTGCGACCTGAACTCGCACAAGCGGTCGGTGCTGAGCGCTTTCTGCGCGAAGTGAACATCGCTGCAACGCTGCAATCGCCGCACGTGTTGCCGTTGCTCGAGTCGGGTGAAGTTGACGGACTGCTGTACTACGTGATGCCGTTCGTGCGCGGACAATCGCTGCGCGGTGTGCTGGCGGAACGTGGTACATTGCCGCCAAATGAAGCGATGCGGTTGTTGCGCGATGTTGTGGATGGACTCGCGCACGCGCATCGGAACGGTGTCGTGCACCGCGACGTGAAGCCGGATAACGTCATGGTCGCTGAACGTCACGCGGTCGTGATGGATTTTGGTGTTGCGAAAGCCATGGGCGACTCGGTCTCCAAACATTCGCTCACGAGCATCGGATTTTCACTCGGCACGCCGGCGTACATGGCACCTGAACAAGCCGCAGCAGATCCCAATGTCGACGCGCGTGCTGACATCTACGCCGTTGGTGTCATGGCGTACGAACTGCTCAGTGGCGCGCCACCGTTTACCGGCGCACCGCAAACGGTGTTGGCCGCGCACATCTCTACGGCGCCTGAGCCGCTGCAAGTCCGAGCACCGAATGTGCCGCCTGCAATCGCGAGGCTGGTGATGCGGTGTCTTGAGAAAGAACCGGCGAAACGTTTTCAGTCGGCCGATGAATTGTTGCAGGAGATTGAATCACTGTCGACGCCGACGGCGGGATTCGCAGCGTCGCCAGCGTCAGCAACGCAAAAGCGGCGCGGCGCGCTCATCGCGGCGGCCGTTGTTGTTGTGGCGGCGGCTGTGACCATCGTGTTCACGCGTCCGACTCGCGCAGCGTGGGTGGCGTCGACCGGTTTGCCGGAAATGCATCGACTCGTTGAAGCGGGTGAACAGGACAGTGCATTTTCGGTCGCGCTCGCTATCGACTCGGTGTGGCATTCTGATTCGGCAGTAAAATTGCTGCCGCCGTTTTTCGTACGTCGTATTGTGTTGCAAGTCGATCCGAAAGATGCACAGGTGTGTCGTGCATCGTTTGCCGACACAACGCGATGGCACTGCTTCGTTGCTGGATCGAACGACTCCGTGTTGGTGCCCAACCGTGGCGGCCTGTTTCGTGTAAGCAAGGCCGGGTATCGAACGACCTATCGGGCTGCGATTACGCCGTCTCTCATTCCGATAGACAAGCTTGACGCGCCGCATCCAGAAATGGAGCGCATCGCGGGCGATAACTTCAGCACATTTCTTGTTGGAGCCGAGGGAATTCCTAACGTCAAACTTGGCGAGTTTCTTCTCGATCGCTTTGAGGTCACAAACAAGCAGTACAAAGCATTCGTCGATGCGGGAGGATATCGCGATTCGAGCTACTGGCAAGCACCATTTCGAGATGGCACTGCGACGCTCTCGTTTACGCAAGCGATGGCACGCTTCGTAGATCGCACCGGTCGTCCGAGTCCATCAACATGGGAGAGTGGCGACTTTCCAGCAGGACAAGCTGAGTATCCCGTGTCTGGCGTGAGTTGGTACGAGGCCGCGGCGTATGCGCGTTTCGCGAAAAAATCGCTGCCCACCGTTTTTCATTGGGCACACGCTGCGAGCATTGGACTCTCGAAATTCATCGTTCCACTCAGCAATCTTGAAGGCAAGGGACCGTTACCTGTCGGCACGTTGAGAGGTGTTGCGCTCGGCGGCGTGTCTGATATGGCGGGCAACGTGCGTGAGTGGTGTCTCAACGCGAGCGAGTCGGGCGATCGATTCATACTCGGCGGCGGATGGAGTGATCCCAAGTACGCATTTACTGACGCGTATGCGCAGCCGCCGATGAATCGCGCCGAGATTAATGGCATCCGCTTGGCGCTGTATGGCGATCACGATTCTGGGTTGGCGAAGGCGTCGGCGACGTTGCCGCACGCGTTCACGGACTACGCGAAAGAGAAGCCCGTCACCGATGCGATGTTCGCGAGTTTCCCGCGCGTGTTTGATTATGACCCCGTCGCTCTCAACGCGAAGGTCGAGTCACGCGATACGACCAGCGATGGGTACAATGTCGAGCGTGTAAGCTTTGACGCCGCGTACGGAAAAGAGCGCGAATACGCGTGGGTGTATACACCCAAACAAGGGCGTCCGCCGTATCAGTCCATCGTGTTCTTTCCCGGCTCGGGCGTCATCGGCGCGGCGGCAAGCACGTCGTCTCGCGCACTCGATTCGCGCGCGAGTTGGGCATTGCAGACGGGACGCGCCGTTGTTGTGCCGATTTATAAGTCGACGTTTGAGCGCTCAGACAGTTTACACAGTGACATTCCGGACCAGAGTATTTTCTGGCGCGATCACGTGGTGATGTGGGTGAAGGATTACAAGCGAACACTCGACTATCTCTCTACGCGCAAAGACTTCGACAGCACGCGATTCGTCTATGAAGGACTGAGTTGGGGTGGTAACATGGCGCCGCTGGTGTTAGCGTCGGAGCCGCGCCTTAAGGCAGCGATTTTGTACGTCGCAGGTCTCACGATGGAGCGCGGCAGACCAGAGGTGGACCCGTTCAACTATTTGCCACGCGTGCGACAGCCAGTGTTGATGCTGAACGGGCGCTACGATTTCTTTTTCCCGGTGCGCTCCGCACAAGAGCCATTCTTTCGCAACCTTGGCGCGCCCGCTGCCGATCGAAAGTACATCGTGTACGAGGGCGGCCATGATGTGCCGCGCACTGAGCTCATTCGCGAAGGAATCGCGTGGTTGGATAAGTATGTTGGACCGGTGAAGTAGCATGATGGATCACTCTGCCCTCGCCGCGGCCCTCGCCAGCCGCTATCGCCTAGACCGTCAACTCGGCGCCGGCGGTATGGCGACCGTGTACCTCGCGCACGATCTCAAATACGATCGTGATGTCGCAATCAAAGTGCTCAAGCCTGCGCTGACTGAGTCGCTTACGGCCGAGCGGTTTTTGCGCGAGATCGCGATCACGGCGCGGTTGAATCATCCGCACATTTTGCCGCTGCTGGATTCGGGTGTCGCGGGTGACGGCGAGTTTTTGTACTACGTGATGCCGGTTGCGACGGGAGAGTCGTTGCGCGCACTACTTGCGCGCAGTGGCGCGATGCCTGTCGCCGATGCGGTGCGCACCGCGATAGAAGTCACCGAAGCACTAGTAGCAGCGCACGCGATGGGTGTCGTGCATCGCGACATCAAGCCCGACAA
>JANXUN010000492.1 GCA_025356185.1 Gemmatimonadaceae bacterium | reverse complement strand
GTTTCACTGTAGCACTGCAGGCGGGGGAGCTGCGGGGGACTTCACCAGCAGGTAACCCGCAGGGGAAGTCCCCTGCACTTCCCCCGCCTGCTTCATCGCCGTTAAGCCTTCACCCGCAGGTCGGCGTTAACCTCGACCTGCAGGTTTTTCGTTAACCCGCAGTTTCACCCGCGGGTAAACCTGCAGGCCAGCCGCAGGTAAATCCACCGTATCCCCGCTGTCATGCCCAAGCCTGAGTTACTCGAAAAATTTCCTAATCCGTATGCTGATAGGGCCTACGAGATTTTTATGGAGACGACGGAATTCACGTCGCTCTGTCCGTTAGGCGGCATCGAAACCGATGCGGCCGATTTGAAATTGTTGGAAGGCGGCGCTCCTGATTTCGCGACGATTCGCATTACGTATTCGCCGGCGGAACAGTGCTTAGAGCTCAAGAGTCTCAAGCACTATTTGTGGAGTTTTCGGAACGACGGCATTTTTTACGAACGCGCCGTCAATCGCATTCTCGACGATTTGGTCGCGGCGTGCACGCCGAGATCGATGACGGTGGTTGGCGATTTCAACGTGCGCGGTGGACTGAAGAGTGTGATTACCGCGAAGTGGGAGCCGTCGCCTCGGCGATAACAACACGGATCTGATGGCCCTCGATGACGTGGCGCGGCGCGATCAACGTGATTGTGAGCAAGCGCTTGCCGATCGATTGCCATCGCGCGCGCAGGGGTTGGCGCGAGGGGGTCGATGGTTATCTTGGGAGTCCGACGCCGGGCACGTGCCGATGTTGGGGAATGGCTAGGTAGCTCAGTTGGTAGAGCAGCGGACTGAAAATCCGCGTGTCGGGGGTTCAATTCCCTCCCTAGCCACTATTGCGATGATCGCTATCACACAAACGGCGCCCGACGTTATGTCGGCGCCGTTTGTGTTGTGCGCGGCGCGCAGACCGTAATGCGCGCGCAAGCGTCGTGATATGGCAGGGTCAGGAGCCAGGGAGATCTTGTTCGGCGTGATGCACTCCGCCCCTCTCCACAACCGATCTCGATGATTCGATTGCCCGCTGCCGCGCTGATCGCTGCAGCTCTCTTTATGCGCGCGCCCGCTCGCGACGCTCAGGCACAAGCCACTCCGCCCGCACCGCAACCCACGGCACGCGGCGGTGAAGTCCATGGTCGCGTAGTCACAGTCGCGAATGGTTCACCCGTCCGCGCGGCGAACGTCGTCATTATGCGCGCGAACGACACGAGCATCGTTGCACGCGGCGCGACGCGCGATGACGGTGTGTTTAGCGTCGACAGGCTTGAGCCCGGACGCTACCACGGCCAAGTGCGCACGTTGGGATTTTCGCCCGGCAACATTCCCAATTTTACGATCACGAACGCGACATCGCGTGTGAATGTCGGTTCGGTGCTACTCGCAGCGAACGCGGTCGAGTTGCAAAAACTGACCGTGATTGAACAGCAGCGGCGCGATATCGAACTCGCGCCCGATCGCAACACGTTTGCCGTGCGCGATATGCCGACGACGCGCGGTGGGTCGGCAATCGATGTGCTGCGCAATATTCCGTCGGTCGATGTTGATATCGACAACGGCATCAGCTTGCGTGGCGACGGTGGAGTGATAGTGCAAATCAACGGGCGTCGCAGTCCTCTGAAACCGGCACAGCTTGGCAATTTTCTTTCGCAGCTACCGGCGGCGATGGTCGAAAAAGTTGAAATCATTCCCAATCCATCGGCACGGGAAAACCCGGATGGATCGGCCGGCATCATCAATGTGGTGCTCAAGAAAGAAGTCGATGCGGGATCGAGCGGCGGCGTCACACTCGCGCAAGGCACGACTGGGCGCACCGATATCGGTGGCAACGTCGGGTTTCAGAAAAAGTCGCTCACCTTTTTTGGCAGTTACGGATTTCTACATGACGATCGGCCGCGGACGGAATCGTTGTTCCGAGACAACCTCTACGCATCACCACTCACGTTTCTCGATCAGCACACCGATCGCACGCAACTCGTCAACGCACACACGCTCACAAGCGCGCTAACGTACAAGG
>JANXUN010000473.1 GCA_025356185.1 Gemmatimonadaceae bacterium | reverse complement strand
AGTGGTCTGGTGCCGCGATCGAAATCGCGTCGACCGATTTATCGTCGAGCGCGCGGCGAATATCCGTCATCGCTTTCGCCGATGCACTCTTTGTGGCACTCATGTCTTTCATGCACGCGGCGAGCGCTTTGCTGTCGACATCGCACACGTGCGAGACCTGCACATTCGCCAACCCCGCGAAGGTTTTCGCATGCACCGCGCCCCGACCATTGACGCCCATCACCGCCACGCGCAGCGTATCACTCGGTGAGCGTGTCGCGGCATAGAGCGGCGCTGCGCGTTCCGTCAACATAAGTCCAACTCCAGTCGCGGCGGTAGCCTTGAGGAAGATGCGTCGGTTGACCATGGGATCGTTACTCATAAAACGCGGATCTTGATGCTGCGGAAATAGACTTCGTCGTTGTGATCTTGCAAAATCACATGCCCTTTACGGCGCTCTGAAAAGCCCGCGATGTTCTTGTACTTGCTTTTCGCAAAGAGCGCAGCGAACTGCGGAGTACTGATGTCAAACTCCAACACCATCTTGCCGTTCAACCAGTGTTGGCCCTTGTTGCCATCGAACACGAGCCGCGCCGAGTTCCATTCGCCAATCGGATTGGTAAGTGGCAGCGCGTTCGATGCAATCATGTCGTACAAGGAGGCGGTCAAGTGCGTGGGATTCGAGATATCGTCGCCATTGATGTCGTCCTGTAGCTGAAACTCCCAGCCGAGTGCCGCGTGATTGCCGGCGTTCTTGAGCGAGAACTCTTCCGAAACGTTGTACTTGATGCCGGTGTTGGATTTGGGCGTGAGTCTGAATTCCCACGTGAGTTCAAAATTCTGAAACGTGTCGATCGACATCAGGTCGCCGCCACTTGCTGGCTGTCCGTCGGCAATCTTGGGCACGTTGCCACTGGCGATCTTCATGATGGTGCCGTTCTGAATGCGCCAATGCGCAGACGGCACCGAGTCGTATCCCAAGCCGCGCCATCCCGCGAACGATTTTCCGTCGAACAACAACCGCCAACCCGCGGCACGTTCGGCGCGTGTGAGTGCGTTGGGTTGCGCGCTGGCGGCCGTTGCACTCGCAACCGAGGCGGCCGCGAGCAGGAAGCCGCTCAGGAGAACCCGTCTCAGTGACCTCATCGTGCGTTTTCGCGAACGACGACGGCGGTGCCGTAACACAGCACTTCCGTGACGCCCGCCATGATTTCAGTCGCGTCGTAGCGAACGCCGACCACCGCATTGCCCCCAGCGACGTGCGCTTGATGCAGCATCGTCACGAACGCCTGTTCGCGCGTGCGTTCCGCGAGTTCGGTGAACAGCGTAATGTTGCCGCCCATCATACTCTGGAGTGACGCGCCAAACGTACCAAACACTGAACGCGATCGGACCACGACGCCGCGCACGACCCCGAGAGATCGCACAATCGAATAACCAGGCAAGTCGAACGCGGTGGTGGTCATTTCGTGCGGAAAGTCAAACGCTTGCGATTCAACAATGGCGGGCATGAACCCTCCGCGCGGGCGGCGGTCGAATGGGCGGAAGTCGGGTGGGCAACTGCGTCCCTAGACGATAACTCGCCTGCCGCCGATCCGGCTATCAAGCGCGCTGGCGCCGAAGAGTCACTTCCATGATTTGAAGCCAGTTTTTGCCATCACTGCTCACCTCTCCCGTCTCGAACCATCGCGTCTGGTCGAAAAGGATCGTGAACCGCACTAATGTGCTGCGACCGTCCGCCGATATGGTCCACGAGACGCCCCCGTCCACAATGCGCAGCTCAGCGTCGACCGGCGCCTAGTACAGCTCGTGCCCGTTACTGCGACTCGAGAAGCCGATCGAGCGCAGCGAAGGCGACGTCCATCCCTTGTTGCATCCCCGAATGCAAAAATCCGTCACGTTCTTCGGGCGTATGCATTTGCATGACGATGTTGATGCGGGTGCGACCGTCGTCGGTATCTGTGAGCGTGATGAATTCGATGGCGACGTGCGCGGGCATGCCATCCCACTCAAACGAGCGTACGAAGCGCTCGTTTGGAACCACTTCGCGGTAGCGTCCTTCGAATCCATAGACGCCATGCGCAGCGTGTTCGACATAACGCCAATGCCCGCCGCGCTCGAACTCCATCCGTTCGATATCGAGTTGATTGCCGCGCCCCCACCATTGTGCAATGAGTGCGGGATCGGCATAGGCTTGCCACACGCGACGACGCGGCGCATTGACAACGCGCTCGATATGAATTTCGCGTTCCACAGGAGTGGTGATTACGGCGCTGGTCTTTGTTGCGGTCATGGTGCTGCATCTCCGTCGTCGGGGGTTTGCGCGAGCAGCGCTTCGAGTCGGTCAAAGCGATCGTCGATCATTTTCTGAAAATTGGCAATCCAGGCGGCTTCACGTTCGAGC
>JANXUN010000453.1 GCA_025356185.1 Gemmatimonadaceae bacterium | reverse complement strand
CACCGGCGCGCGCTGGAAACACATTGTTCATCATGATGCCGATCGCGGTGCTCCGCCACAGCGGGCCGAATGCAATGCGACCTGCGACGGGTTCAAGAATTGTACGCCAGCGTCTCGCGCGCAGCGGAAAAATCACTGTCGCCAGTACGATGCTCAGACCGAACAACAGTACGTTCGATTGTTGAACCACGGCCCAGACATCGTGCAACGCAACCCCGCGCAATGTCCACCAGAGCAACACGGCACTGATGACGATGCCGAGCGCGCTTTTCCAATCGAGCCTCACAGCGCGATACGCGATAGCGTCACGTCGTAACCGCTAAATCCAGCAAATCACTCAGCTCTTCAAAGAGCGCGTGCGCAGACGGCTCCGCGAGGGTGCCGCGATTCCAATGCGCTTTCAGTTCGTCGCGCACGTTGCGCGCGCGCGTAAGCGCCGAGCGCCCGCGAAACAGCAGTGACTCAATCGGCACAATGTTTGGCGTTTCTACCGGTGGCGCACCAGCCCATGCGATGTTGGCGTCCTTAACGCGCGCGGCCAATTCGTGATCGGTTGACTCGCGATCCATGAGCAGCTGCGCGAAGCTCTGCACTGCAGCGCGCTCGCTGGCGAGTGCCAGTGGTGAGCGCGCCATTTTGGTTGCGAGCGTGGCGATGCTCGCCGCACCGTAACTCTCCGCGACATCGCTAAGTCCAAGTAGCCCGCGCCGGAGACCATCGGAGAGTGCAAGTTGCGACGGACCTGCGGCGCTGGTCGCGAGTGCAGTCGCCTCACGTCCGACACCGTCTGCTGCCGCGGCGATGTCATTGCGAAAACGTTGCGCGAGCGTCATCGGCGGCTCGGCGTTGCGCTGCAGAATCGCTGGCATGCCGTCTTCGGGAAAAAATCGTGAGATCGGAATGACCAAGCTTGCTGGCGACGCAGGAGGCGTAGATGTCGCGAGATACCCTGCAGCGACGGCTGCGAGTGCCACCGACTGCGTGCGGCTTCGTCTTTGCTCCGCGTCGCCCCACGACTGCGCGCGTAAGATGAGCGCGCGTAATTCGACAAGCGCACCGCGCACTGCGAAGTGCAGGCGCTGATCCCACCGCAACTCGCCGTCGCGCAATCCTGTTGCGATACGTTCGATTGTTGAGGCTAAGTCTGGGAGTCCGTCCAATCGCGTCATTGTCGCACTGCCGCGCAACGCGCGTGCATGCGTGAGCAGCGTCGTCGCGTCGGGGGCTGCAGCGTGATCGTCTGCTAACATCTGGTCGAGCCGGTCGAGATACTCACCGGCTTCGCGTTGGAAAAACTCGATCAATGCGTGTGGTGCGCTCATGCTCCTCTCACGGCCCGCGTCGTGACTGATCCATGACGCTCCGGATTTCCCGAATGGCGTCCCCCAACCCGATAAAGATCGCGCGTCCGACCAGTGCGTGACCGATGTTCAATTCTTCGATCTCTGGAATGGCTGCAACGGGTCCCACATTGTCTGCGCACAGGCCGTGACCGGCATGTACGTGAATGCCACGCGTGGCGCCCAGTGCCGCGGAGGCGGAAAGCGCGTAAAGCGCGCGCGGGTCGCCAAGCGTATGCGCGTACGGTCCCGTGTGCAGCTCAACCGCGTCTGCGCCAAGGTCGACCGAACGTCGCACCGCCTCGGTATCCGCGTCGATGAACAGACTGCTCTTGACCCCGGCACGTTTCAACCGCTCCAGTGCCGACCTGATCACCTCCGCGCCGCGTACCACATCGAGCCCGCCCTCGGTCGTCACCTCGGCGCGCCGCTCGGGCACCAATGTCACGGCAAAGGGTCGAATCTGCTCGGCCAGCGACACCATTTCATCGGTGGCCGCGCATTCGAAGTTGAGAACCGTTGTGATAGTTGCGGCCAGTCGCAGAACGTCGTCGTCCTGTACGTGACGACGATCCTCACGCAAATGTGCGGTGACGCCGTCGGCGCCCGCTTGCTCGCACAACAGCGCGGCGGCCACGGGGTCTGGTGCTGTACCGCCTCGTGCCTGACGCACGGTGGCTACGTGATCGATGTTCACGTACAGCCGCTGGTAGAGCATGGCGATGGGTAAAGGTGGAGCGGTCGTGTCACTCAAGAGATAGAGCAACAAGGTTACACTGAAGAACGGCGATGGATCGCCTCACGTGCCAACGCCAGCCCGGCTGATGCTCGTGCGATAGCAGGTACGATAACGTGCATGGAGGCACTCGTGATACGGAAAATCATCGCAGCGGCTGTGCTAATGGCGTCAGTCGCGTGCACCAAGAAGGTTGTCGAGACTACGATCTCACCGGCGCCAGGATCGGTCTCGTCGGCGCAGTTGGCTAAGCCACTCGACGGACCAGCGGGAGCGGATTCGGCGCGCGGAGCGGTGCGTTCATTTCTCGCAGCGGTGCGCGCGCAGGACTTGCGTGGGATGAGCGCGGTCTGGGGCGATAGCAA
Source organism: Gemmatimonadaceae bacterium (assembly GCA_025356185.1). Taxonomy (GTDB): domain Bacteria; phylum Gemmatimonadota; class Gemmatimonadetes; order Gemmatimonadales; family Gemmatimonadaceae; genus Gemmatimonas. Next base: position 3,185 of record JANXUN010000453.1, on the reverse strand, counting down.
AAAACCGTATTCCGAGGTGATCAAGCGTGATGAGCTGGAAAAACGCTTGATCGTGATTCAATGCTTATTGGGGCACGACAATTGGCAATTCGCCGAGGAGCGCGCGCGACTGGTGACGGGAGGGCGGCAGGAGTATTTGGTGAATCTTCAGCAGAAGACGCTAAAGGGGGCAACCAAGTTTACGGTGGTTGCGAATCCAGCGGGGCGGTGGTTTGTGGAGGATATAGATCTGGCGCCGCTCAAGGATTTTTGCAGATAATACTGCGGATGCCGGCAAGCAACGGATGTCAGTCGCCAGCAACGGACTAGTTGCCAGCAACCTTTAAGTTTTGAGTTTTGGGTCTGAGTTTTGGGTCATCAACGTTGATAACCCAACACCCGAACCCATAACCTAAATCTGTTCGTGCGGCTGCTAACGCATCGTCCATAGTCCGCCCTTTACACGCCGACTAATATTCGGACAGTTCGACGAGTACCCCTCCCGTCGCTGTCGGATGCAAGAATGCGATTCGCTTGCCTTCCGCGCCGATCCGAGGGGTTTCGTCGATCAGCCGCAGTCCGGCTGCTCGACACCGCGACAGTGTGTCGTCCAAGTCGTCCACGGCGAAGCATACGTGATGGATGCCCGGGCCACGTTTGGCGACAAACTTTCCAATTGGCGAGTCGTCGGAGTTGGCCTCGAGAAGTTCCACAAGCGATTCACCAGCGGCGACACCAGCGATAGTGGCGCCATCGGCGTCGTCGAGGGGTACTAAAGGCATACCGAGGATGTCACGGTAAAACGGCAGTAGATCGTCCATGGCTCGCACTGCGATGCCAATGTGAGCGATCCGCGTGCCGCGGCGGTTTGGGACTTTGTGGATGGGTTCAGTCATGTCTTGATGGCGTGAGTCGAATCCGAATTCTAATCCTGAAGATCGGCGTCAACGAGTCAAAGCGACTCGCACGCCACCTTTACACTTAGGGAGCGTACGATGGCTAGCGCGATGGAAGTGAAGGACGACACGTTTGCGACGGAAATTGAAGGTCACGCAGGACTTGCAGTGGTGGACTTTTGGGCGACGTGGTGCGCACCGTGCCGAATGATCGCTCCGATGGTGGAGCAGCTTGCGGTGGATTACACGGGCAAGGTCAAAGTTGCCAAGTTGGATGTCGACAACAATCAGAAGACCGCAGCGCGTTTCAATGTGCGCTCGATTCCGACCATTCTGTTCTTTAAGGATGGCAAGTTGATCGATCAGGTCGTCGGTGCCGTTCCTCGTCCGGCGCTTGAAGCGAAGTTCAAGGAGCACGTCTGAGTTTCGAGAGCGACGCCACTGGTTCGCCACTCGACCTCGCAGTCGAGTTGGCGGGCCGGGCGGCGGAGCTCGTTCCCGACGTCTCAGCGAATACGCTGTTCGTCGTCAGTACGCCAATTGGCAATCTCTCTGATATTTCGCTGCGCGCGCTGGCCGTGCTGCAGCACGTCTCGGCCATCTGCTGCGAGGACACGCGGCACGCGCGCACCTTGTTGCAGCGGTATGGCATTCGGACCGCGACGCTCGCGCTTCACGAGCACAATGAATCGTCGGCCGCTCCTCGGCTGATCGAGCGTCTCAAGGCCGGCGAGTCGCTGGCGTTGATTTCTGACGCCGGAACGCCGCTCGTGTCGGATCCAGGGGAGCGCTTTGTCCAGCTCGCCGTCGAGGCGGGCGTACGAGTCGTCCCAGTGCCTGGCGCGTCGTCGGCACTGGCCGCATTGGTCGGATCAGGCATCGTTCCGCACCCATGTACGATATTGGGTTTCTTGCCGCGAAAGGGAGGCGAACGACGAGAAATGGTCGCCTTGGCTGCCCGCTCACCGCATACAGTTGTGCTCTTTGAGAGCGCCAATCGGCTTGTAGATACGCTGCGAGAACTGGATGGTGCGGCGACGCTCGTATCTGGTAGTCCCAGAACGGTTGCGGTCGCCCGAGAATTGACCAAGCATTACGAGGAGTTTCGCCGCGGAACGTTGAGTGACGTTGCCGCGTATTTTGAACAGACCCTGCCGCGCGGCGAAATTGTCATCGTGCTGGCTGGCGCACCGGCTGCTGTAGTGTCCGAAGTCGAGCTCAAAAAGGTTGCCGATGCGCTACGCGCGAACGGTGTTCCGCCTCGCGAGATCGTTCAGCGGTTGATCGACGCTCACGGTGCCAGTCGCAACCTCGCTTACCGCCTCGCCCACGATCCCTGATGCCTTCAGTGTCGCAACGTTTCGGTATCCTGCTCACATGCGTGGCGACGGTGGCGTTAGCGTCGGGTGCCGCGCCGTTGCGGGACTCACTGTCAGAGTCTGCACAACACGCGCGTGGTCCTGGTCGACTGGCAATTGCGCGACTGCAGTATGAGGGCGGTGGCGACTGGTACGCGAATCCGTCCAGCATCCCGAACTTGCTGAGCGCGATCACGCAGCGCACATCGATGCCGGTTGAGCGTGTGGAAGCAAAGGTGCGCCTGACCGACTCGGCGCTTTTTGACTATCCATTTTTACACGTCACCGGTCACGGTGAGATCAAGTTCAGTGAAGCCGAGATTATTCGCCTGCGCGAGTATCTCAAGCGGGGCGGATTTTTGCACGTCGATGACAACTACGGACTCGACGAAAGTTTTCGGCGCGAGATCAAGCGCGCATTCCCTGATCGGCCGATGGTCGAGGTGCCTTACGCGCACCCGATCTATCACCTCGTGTACGACTTCCCCAAGGGACCGCCAAAGATTCACGAACATGATGGTAAACCGGCACAGGGGTTTGGCATTTTTATCGGAAATCGATTGGCGGTGTATTACACGTATTCGGCCGACCTTGGCAACGGATGGGAAGACGTGGGGACGTATCCCGGAGATGCACCTGAGCTGCACGAGCAGGCGCTGCGCATGGGCGTCAATTTGTTCACGTACGCCACTACCAGTCGGGTGACTCCATGACCGCACCATCGTTGCCGCGTTTGTCGTCAACTGCATCGACCACCAACGCGCTCACCGAACGATTGCGCGTTGAACGCGCGTCGCTTGCAACGCGATTTGAGTTGGCGCGCACGTTGTTTATCGCCGGCGCAATCGCAATGATTGTCGCGGTGGCTGCTGCGGTGTTAGGGGGCGCGCGATGGATGGCGCTACCACGCGTCACGCCGTTTGTGTTGCTCGCGCTTGCACTCGCTCCGGCG
>JANXUN010000445.1 GCA_025356185.1 Gemmatimonadaceae bacterium | reverse complement strand
TCGACATCATGCTGGCCGACCTCGGCCAGTCTCACTATCGCAAGCTGCCGAATGTTGTCGCAGAGATTTTCGCGCCGTACAAACCGGCCGACCACGCGGGAATCGTTGAGACGCATCTCGCGACAAAGCGCGACAAGTCGCTTGCGGTGGTTTCGCTGCCGACGTGATGATCGTGGGTTCGCTTGTCGTACGATACCCCGCGAATGTCACGCCATCGACGGGATCTGCACACGTTGTGTTGAGCGACGAGCCGTCGACTTGACCGCGGTGGATCCGCGCGACGGACGATCGCTTCGCTCGCCGTTCGCACGCGTGTTGAAACCGGACACTGCCTCGGCGAGATGCGCCGCCTGACCCAGCAGTTCTTCTGAAGCCGCAGCTCCCTCTTCCGCGTTCGCTGCAGCCTGCTGCGTTATGTCGTTCATGTGCGAAACGCCCTTCGAAATGTCGCTGATGCCGCGTGCCTGCTGGTCGGCCGCCTGCGTGATCTCCTCGATGACGACGCCCATGCGTTCCACGTTCTCCCGAGTCGCGTCGAGTTGGGCACGCACATCGGTTTCACGCGCCACACCGGCCGCGACGTTGCGAATCTCTTCTTCGATCAACTCGGCCGTTTGCTTAGCCGCTTCCGCCGAACGAATAGCGAGGGCACGGACTTCCTCGGCAACCACCGCAAAGCCGCGACCGGCGTCGCCCGCACGTGCGGCTTCTACGGCTGCGTTCAGTGCCAGCAGGTTGGTCTGGAACGCAATCGCGTCGATGGTTTTCACGATGCGCTGTGTAGCGCCGGCCGATTCCTTGATGCGCTGCATGTCTTCGCCCAGAGCGCGCATGGACGCCGCACCGGCGTGCACGGACGTCTGCGCCTCGCCAGCCATCGCCCGCACCTCACTCGCGTTGCTCGCCGTGCGTTGGGCCACGGACGTGAGTTCCACGAGCGCCGCTCCGATTTCCTCGGCGCTCGCCGCCTGTGACGACGCGCCGACGGCAAGAGACTGACTTCCCGACGCGACTTGCTCGGCGGCGTTGTCCACTTCACGCGCTGCCGCGCGCACGTTCCCGATGGTCTCGGAGAGCTGTGACCCGGCGCGATTAAGCGCCGTTTGCATGACTTCAAACTCTCCCGCGTACTTGCCATTCATGCGCACTTCGAGATCCCGGTCAGCAATGGCCTCGAGCACTTTGCGCGCTTCACGTAACGGGGACGCAATCGCATCCACCAACCCTTCGACACCTTGCAACAGCGTGGCGTACCGCCCATGCACCTTCGATGAGTTGGCGCGACCATCCAGCTTGCCGATGCGTGCTTCACCAGCCAACCGCTCAATTTCAACGACCGTATGCGATACGGCGTTCTGCGCGGCCTGGCACGCCGCGAGTGATGCATCAGATTCATCGGCCATCGCATCTATCGCGCAGGCGACGGCGCCTAATTCATCCGGCGCCGTGTCACGAATTCGCGCGACGTTCATGGAGGACGTGCTCACGACCTCTCCCCGTGCGAGCGCATTGAGCGCGGCCGACACGGCCTCCGCACCTTGTACTTGCACGGCTGCGATCTGCTGCGAGATACGTGTCATTCGTGCACCAACGGACTGCGATGTACGCCACGAATACCACAGGAGCCCGACGAACGACGCGCCGAAGAGCGTCCAGATGAGCGTTCGCGCCGTTCCGAAGCTGGACACGGCGTCCTGCTGCAGCGTCCGTCCGTCGCCTTCGATCTGGTCGCCAAACGCCCCCATTTCGGTTTCCAATTGCTTGAAGGCCGCCACGAAGCGCGACTGACGGGCGTTGGTTTGCGCCGAGTCGGTCATGACTACGGCCATCACGCTATCAGCCAGCGAGGCATACCACACCACGTCAGCTGCGAGCTTCGGGAGCGTCGCAAGAACAACCGTGTCCTTGATATGGTTCTTAGCGCTATCCAGTGAGCTCGTGAACAGATCGCGGTGCTGAGCGAGGTCCTTACGCGCTTCTTCCACGCCAGCCGCATTCTTTTTGAGCGCCTGCAGCTGCCCGAGGAACACGTCGGCGCGAATGGCATCATGCGCCTGGTCGCTCGACATCTGATAGCGTTGTGCTACGCTTTGGTCGGCGGCCGCGTTTGCGGCATTCCGTCCCATGAGCAATGCAAATTGACCGGTGAGGGCCACGGCAATGGTCGCGGCAGCTCCGAACATTGCAATCAAGCGCATCTTTGCGCCGAGGGTCTTGGTTTCAAACATGCGGATTACCAGCGACGAGAGATGCCCAACCCGACGAAATAGTCAGGGCCAGTGAATGAGCGATGCACACCGCTACCGCCGCGCAGATCAACCTGCAAATCGGGCGTGAACTGGTACGTTGCACCCGCGTTGACGTACGGAAGACGGGCCGGATGCTGGCCGCCAATGAAGAAGCTGTAGCCTTCGGCGTACGTCCTGATCTTATCGGTGATGCCAAAACCGAGGGATCCACTGACAGCGTACTCGTTGTGCCATGTGCCGTCTTTCACGGCGGCCGCGTTCACGTTCGACGTGAAGTCAATTCGATCGGTGAGCGTCCAGCCGGCAATCAGTTTGGTCTCTGGTTGCCACGCATTGATGTGCTCGGACGCTTCGCCAGACGGAACGGACGTTTTGGCGAGGAGTGACACATTCGGCTTCCAACTTCCCTTCTCACCACCTTCCACAAATCGCACCTTCACGCCTAACGAGCCGTCTTCTCGTCCGCCCGACCATGGCTGTCCAGCGGTGCGCGAAATGGCATAGGAATTGAGCCCGACGCGAAGCTCGGCGCGCGGCG
>JANXUN010000438.1 GCA_025356185.1 Gemmatimonadaceae bacterium | reverse complement strand
CGCGAGCACATCGCGCGCGTACAAAATCAGGATGTGATCGCCCCAAATAATGCGTCCGTGCGCATCAACGACGCCGATGCGATCTGCGTCACCATCAAACGCCACACCGATTTCCGCACCCTGCGCGCGCACGGTCGCAATGCACTCCGCGAGATTTTCAGGAACCGTGGGATCGGGGTGGTGATTGGGGAATGTTCCATCGCTTTCCGTGAACAGGCCGATGCCGTCGACGTCGAGCGCGCGCATGAGCTGAGGTGCGACAAGCGCCCCTGCGCCGTTGCCGCAATCGTACACGACTCGTACGCGTGAACCGTCGGCGCGGTGAATCGCGCCCACGCGATGGGCGATGTCCGCGACATAACGATCGATGACTTGCACATGACGCACGGATCCGTGGCCCGTCGGGAACTGTTCGCCGACGATGAGACCGTACAGCTCTTGAATGCCTGCGCCGTACAGCGAGCCCGTGCCGATACACATCTTGAAGCCGTTGTACTCGGAGGGGTTGTGGGATCCCGTGATTTGAATGCCACCGACCACTGATTCATGATGCAGCGCCCAATACAGCAGTGGTGTCGGCACGACGCCGACATCCACCACGTCAACTCCGCATTCGGTGAGACCACGCACGAGCGCGTCGCGAAGCATGTTGCCGCTTGGACGATTGTCCCGTCCGACCGCGACCGCGCCGCGGATCGCGCGTTTGTGCAGCAATGCTGCGTATCCGCGACCGATGCCGTACGCGACGGCTTCTGTAAGATCGGTGCCAACAATGCCGCGTACGTCGTACTGGCGAAAGATGGTTTGGCTGATCGTCATGCGTGTTGTGGAGGGTGGATGTAGTGGCGTGGCCGACGCGCTAACGACCCGTGCTTGCGTTTGCGGTGTTCACCCGAGGTTTTGGCGCACGTGGAGCAACAACCTGCGCGGAATCATTGCGCGTATTCGTAACCGCGAGATGCACGAGGCGAGACGCAGGAGCAGGATATACACCGAGCGCAAGCAGCAGCAGTGCCGCGGCCGCGATCAGCGCGGCGTTCCACGAAGTCGTCGTCGGTACCGGACGTTCGCCGACGCGCGGACGCATAAACATCGCGGCCAAAATTGAGAGATAGTACGCGGCGGAGAGGGCGCTACTGACGACGAGGACAATGGCCAATTGTGTTTGTGCACTTGTTGCCTGCAACGCTGACTGCAGCACGTACCACTTGGCGAAGAACCCCATGCCGCCGACAAGCGGCATCCCCATAAGCGACAGGACAAAAACGGCCATCGCCATCGCAAGTCGCGGGCGCACCAGCCACAGGCCAGCGAGATCATCTAAGGTCGGCGCGTGATCACGCCCGTCGTTCACCGTCACCAACACGCCGTAGGCGCCCATCGTAGCGAGCGTGTACGCGATCACGTAGAACAGTAGCGCAGAGGTGCCGGCCGCAGAATTCACGACGATGGTCACGATCAGATAGCCCGCATGTGCGATGCTTGAATACGCGAGCATTCGCACGACATTACGCTGCGAGAGTGCAAAGATGTTTCCGACAAGCATGGTGAGCGCCGCGAGCCACCACAGCACAGGGTGCCAGAACACGGCGGCGCCGCCAAACGCTTCCGACATGACCCGTGCGAACGTTGCAAACGCAGCGGTCTTCACCACCGCCGACATGAACGCCGTGATTGGCAGTGGCGCACCATCGTAGACATCTGGCGTCCACATGTGAAACGGAGCCGCAGCGATCTTAAATGCGAAGCCGGCGAGCAACAGCCCCATGCCGATCAAGAACATCGGTGAAAGGCGCGCATTCAGCGAGACCCAGGCTGCGATATCGACGAGACGCGTGCTTCCCGTCGCGCCGTACACAAGTGCCATGCCATACAGCAGAAACCCAGTCGCAAACGCACCGAGCAGAAAGTATTTGATCGCCGACTCTGCGCCGCGTGCACTGCGTCGGCTCACACCGGCCAACACATACACCGCCAGCGACATGAGCTCGACACCCAAAAACACGTACATCAAGTCACGCGCGGCGGTGAGCACCATCATCCCCGACGTTGCCAAGAGCATGAGCACCGGGACTTCGGGGCTATACGCATTGCCACGCGCGTGATCAGCGTCGAGCAGGACGAGCGCTAGGATTGTGCCGCCGAGAATGACGAGATCCATCATCCAGCGAAAGCCATCCCCGGCGATGCGAGAGTCGGCGCTGCCCGCTACACCGTCTCCCCACCAGACAATAACGACCACCGCCGCGAGCACGCATGGGATCACCGCGATACGCGCGAACGCTGACGTGTGCTCAGCACCTTCGGCGCGACCTGCAAGATTTCCTTGAGGGCGCCAGACCGTTGCGAGCAGCATCACCATCGCAGACGCAATGAGAAGCAGTTCGGGTGCAACAGTCTGCGCTAACGATCCAGTGGACACGAAAATCCTATGGTCCGCGTGGAGGTGAACTCGCCGCGCGCAGTGGCTGCGCGTTTGGACCAAATCGCGCTCCCTCGACAATACTGCGCGACACACCTTCTGTCCGTGCCAGCAGTGGTGCCGGCGCGATTCCTAACCAAATGATGCCGACGGCCAACACGCCGAGCGCCACGCGCTCCGCTCCCGAGAGATCCTGCATCATGCTCGTCGTTACGCTCGCGTCAGCTGCCGGAGCAAATACCACGCTTTGCAGTAATCGTAACCCGTAAATCGCCGCGAATACGACGCCGGTGGTCGCGACGATCGCCATGAGTGGCGCCTCATTGTACGTACCAAGCAACACCAGGAATTCTCCCACGAACCCGTTCGTGCCGGGGAGGCCCATCGTCGACAGAATCGCCAGCGTCAGCATGACGCTGAACAGTGGCATATTGCGCGACGTGCCACCGATCTCACCGAGTTCGGTCGATCCGAGTCGATCTTGCAAGAGCCCAGCAAGCAAGAAGAGTGCGCTGGTCGTGACGCCATGATTGATCATCACCATCACGGCGCCCTGCACGCTTTGCTGCGTTAACGCAAACGTGCCGAGCATGATGAAACCAAGATGACTGATGGAACTGTAGCTCACCATACGCTTGACGTCGCGTTGCGCCATCGCCACCAAGGCACCGTACACAATGGCGACGACTGAGATCACGAGAATGGTCGATCGCACCAACGGATTGGTGGCCGCCGCCGGAAAGAGCGGAATCGCAAAGCGAAGCATTGCGTATGCGCCAACCTTGAGGCCGAGCGTAACGGCAGCAAACGTCGGTGCACTGCTTTGCGCATCAGGAAGCCATGAATGAAACGGAACAAGTGCTGACTTAATCGCAAACGCCAAGAAAAACGCAGCAAACATCAACAGTTGCGCGCGCTCGTCGAGGCGGACGCGCAACAGGGCGTCGAGATGGAACGTGGTGCCGCCACCGCTATTCCAGAGCGCCACGATGGCTACCAGCATCAGCAGCGAGCCAATCAACGTAAAGAGCACATACCGCATACTCGCACGGATCGACGCGCCGGTTCCCCACACGCCAACCAGAAAATAGGTGGGGATCAGCATCAACTCCCACGACAGATAGAACAGCAACAGATCGAGTGACACGAGCACGCCGATGAGGCCAGCGGTCAACACGAGTGCGAGCGCGCAGAACGCCGGCGTCCGCACTTTAACGTTGTTCCACGAGCCAATCAGTGTGAGCGGCATTAACACCGCGGTCATGACCACCATCGGCATAGACAGTCCATCAACGCCCAGGCTCAGTGTGGCCCCGATATCTGCGAGCCACGGTACGTCTACGCGCGCCTGCCAACCAACCGCACCCGGATCGTAGACGAACCACAGCGCGACACCCATCAGTGCTTCTAAAACCAACGCAACCGTGGTTAACACGCGCGCATCATTGATCTCGATCGATGCGTCTTTGGTGGATGCTGCGATCGGATCTGCGCCAAGGGCGCGCACGACAATCGCCGCAGCGATTGGCCAGAGCACCATGGCGATTAGCAGCCACTGTTCGGCACCAACGGAAACCAGGAATTCACGCATGCGTTACCTCAGCGTCAGCATTGCGAGAATTCCCAACGCGCCGGCAACGAGAAGCCACGCATACTTTCCTACGTCGCCGTCCTGCAATCGACGACCGGCCAGCGAGGCCAGTCGCGTGAAAAGCGTTCCGCCTCCCGAGAACGCGCGATCGACCACCAGCTCGAGGCCATTCGCAAGAACGATGTCGGAGAGCCCATTGAGCGGGCGTACCACGGTTGAATCAACCGCCGCATCCACGAAATACGCATGCTCAAGTACACCGGCAAATCCCTGCACCGCAGGCGCATCCTCCTTCGCAACCAACGGGCGACGATAGCGCCACAACGCGACGCCAATTCCGGCAACGGCCAGCGCGATGGCAATACTCAGCAACAACACTTCGTTGGACGCATCCCCGTGCGCGACGCCGGCAAGCCGTTCCGCACTCGCTCCCGTTACTGGCGCAAGCCATGCTGCGAGCCACTCGGTACGTCCTAGCGGAGCCAGCGTTGGCAAATTGATCCACCCGCCTATCGCCGAGAAAACGGCGAGCGCAACGACTGGGATGGTCATGACGGCGGGTGCTTCGTGAATCGCCGTTGCTACGTCGTTGCCCGAGCGATGCGTCCCCGTGAAGGCAATGACCATCATGCGCGTCATGTAGATCGCGGTGATAAACGCCGTCACGACACCGATGCCGTACACGACGTACAACACGCTCGTACCAGGAATGCCGAACATGGACGCCTGTGCCAACGGCGAGCCGTGGGCCCGTTCAAAAATCGACGATAAAATCTCGTCCTTTGAGAAGAATCCCGCGAATGGTGGCACCCCAGCGATCGCGAGAGTCGCGATCGTCATCGAGATCGCGGTCACAGGCATGAGGCGCCCAAGTCCGCCCATGTTGCGCAGATCCTGCGCGTCGTCGTGACGATGGGTCGCGTGATATGCCGCATGCAGCGAGTGAATGACGGAACCGGCGCCAAGAAAGAGCAACGCCTTAAAGAACGCGTGCGTGACGAGATGAAAAACGCCGGCCGTGTACGCGCCGCTGCCGACTGCCATGAACATGTAGCCCAGCTGCGATACGGTGGAGTATGCCAATACCTTTTTGATATCCCACTGACGCAAGGCGATTGTCGCCGCAAACAGTGCGGTTAACGCGCCAACGGTCGCAATAAGCAACGAAACCGGTAACGCGATCGAAAAAATTGGTGCGGCGCGCGCGACGAGATAGACGCCCGCGGTGACCATCGTCGCCGCGTGGATCAGCGCTGACACCGGCGTTGGGCCGGCCATGGCATCCGGAAGCCACATGTAGAGCGGCAGTTGGGCGCTCTTACCGGTGCAACCAAGAAAGAGGAACAGCGCGATCGCAATTACCACTGACGTTCCGGCCAGCGGTACCAGCGCCGCATGTGCGCCAACAAAATCCAGATGCTGCACCGCCGTCCACATCATGAACATCGCGACAAGAAAACCGAAATCGCCGATGCGATTGACGACGAAAGCCTTTTTGCCGGCTTCGATGTTCGCGCGCTCGTTAAACCAGAAGCCGATTAACAGGTACGAGCACAATCCAACGCCTTCCCACCCAACAAACATCACCGGGTAGCTCGAGCCAAGCACCAGCACGAGCATGAACGCAACAAACAGGTTGAGATACGCGAAGTACCGCGCGTAACTCGGATCATCCTGCATGTAGCCAATCGAAAACAGGTGAATGAGCGTTCCGACGCCGGTGATCACCAGCGTCATGATGATGGACAGCTGATCGAGTTGGATGCCCCAGTCGATCGACAGATTACCGACGGGCATCCAATGCCCAAACGTCATTACCAACGGAGACGCGAGTGGCGGCGCCTGCAGCATCGCAACAAAAATGGCGACAGCCAGCGCGAATGATGCAAGCATGACGCCGACACCGATCGTGCCAACCAACGGATTGCGCGCCGTCGTAGCGGCATTCTCGCCGCGACCGCGCGCGCGGACAGCGATGAGACCGTTCAGTAGCGCACCGAGCAGCGGCAGCAGTGGGAGGACGCCAACGAAACGCGCGACCGTACCGTCGAGCGGATGCGTGCTCGCAGTGCTCTGCACGAATGACAATCCAAGCAAAGGCATCATCCGCGGAGTGACCGAAGCGCGGACATTTCGACCGTCCCAAAATGCCGAAAGACTGAGATTACAATGGCCAGTCCGACGGCCGCTTCGGCGGCCGCAATCGTCATTACCATGACGACAAACACCTGGCCCCCAACGCCGCGCAACTGGGACAAGGCCACAAACGACAAGTTGACCGCGTTAAGCATCAACTCCACGCACATAAAGAGAATGATGGCGTTTCGACGCGTCAGCACACCGATCACGCCGATCGAGAAGAGCACGGCCGATACCAGCAACGCCTGATTGATCATGTCGTCGCTCGCTTTTTAGCCAGCAGCACGGCGCCCACGACGGCTACCAACAAGATCACGCTCGTGAGTTCAAATGCGACGAGATAGTCGGTGAACAGGGAGGTCGCGATGGCGCTCACCGCGTTGTCATTCGCGAGGGCCGTTGGAACGCGAGGCATAGGCTCGCGCAGCATCACGAGCAGCATCGCCAGTAACGACAGGCTCACGAGACCCGCACCGCCCCGCGCGGCGAGCGAGCGCAAATCGGTAATGCCGGTTTTGCCCAAGTTGAGCAGCATGACGACGAATACGAACACCACCATGATCGCGCCGGCGTACACCAACACCTGAATAACACCCACAAAGGGCGCATCCAGCATGACGTACAATCCGCTCAACGCAAACATGACGTTCACCAGCCAGAGCGCGGCAGGTACTGGATAGCGTCGCGTGACGAAGAGCAGCGCAGAAGCCACCGCGATGAGCGAGAAGAGGTAGAACTGGAACTCAAAGAACGCGTTCATTCGCCCGTCGGATCAGCAGGGTCCCACAACTCCGACACCGGATGCGTCTGCGCCATGAGTCGCTCCAGATCATACACGAATGCCGCGCGATCGAACTCAGCGTTCTCGTAGTGACGGCCCAGATGGATCGCTTCTTCGGGACACACTTCCTGACAGTATCCGCAGAAAATGCAGCGGAACTCATCGATCTCGAACACCAGCGGATATCGATTGCCCTGTTCGTCTTCACCCGGCACGAGTTTGATGCAGTTGGCCGGACAGACGGACGGACAGAGTCCACACGCGACGCATTTCGCTTGTCCCGTTTCGGTGGTCAGCATGCGGTGCGTGCCGCGCCAACGCGGCGACAGATCCCACTTCGTTTCGGGATACTGCATCGTCACCTTGTGCGGATCAACAAGATGCTTGAGCGTGACCGCCATGCCCTTAAGCGTCGCACGCAGGTAGCTCACCCGCTCAAGCGGTCGATTCACGACTTTCACGCCAATCGACATCAGCGCGTTCCCTCACGGCCTGTCACGAGTTCACGGTGTGCGGCTCCAAGGCCGCGCGCGCGCAATCGTGCGAGATCATTCGGACTCACGCGCGCACTCGACGGACTGATTAATCGGCCACGGTCGAGCCAACCAAACAGCACGAACAACAGCACGACATTGAGCGCGAATAACGCGAGCGAGAACAGCGGGCCGCGCGACACTCCCAACGCGTCGAGACCTAATGAGGCAGTCGCAATGATCAGGATGTACGACAACGCCACCGGCAGCATCAAACTCCAGCCGAGCGCCATCAACTGATCGTAGCGAAAACGCGGAAGCGTCCAACGAATCCACATGAACACAAAGATGAACGCGCCGGTCTTGGTCACGAACATGAGCAACGTCGCGACGGTTTTTAGAATCGTAAACGGCGGCACGTTGTCCCAACTCGTAAGTGGGATATCCCAACCGCCAAAGAACAGCGCGGCGGTGAGTCCGCACACGGTCGCCATGTTTGCGTATTCGGCGATGAAAAACATTGCAAACTTCATTCCACTGTATTCAGTGTGATATCCGGCGACGAGCTCTGACTCGGCTTCAGGTAAATCGAACGGCAGTCGATTCGTCTCAGCGAACGCCGCAACCAAAAACGTGAACCACGCGATGGTCAGCGAAAAGACGTTCCATCCCATATGCACTTGCTGCTGCACGATCGCCGAGAGCGAGACGTTGCCAGCAAGCAGCAAGATCGGAATGGTCGACATGCCCATCGCGATCTCGTACGAGATCATCTGCGCACTTGAACGGAGCCCTCCCAACAACGCGTACTTGTTGTTCGATGACCAGCCCGCGAGCACGATGCCGTACACGCCAAGCGAGGAGATCGCGAGCGTGAACAGAAAGCCGACTGGCAACGACGCGACAGACATATCGATAAGCCCCCACGGCGTCGGCAGTGGGGACGCGAGCGGCAACACGGCCCACGTGAGCATCGACGGAATGAACGCCAACGCAGGCGCGATCATGAACAGCCACGTGTCTGCTGCGGCTGGACTCGTTTCTTCCTTCATGAAATTCTTGATGCCATCGGCGACGGGTTGCAACAGTCCACCGGGCCCGGCACGATTCGGGCCGCGCCGATCCTGAAACCACGCGGCCAACTTGCGTTCGATCAGCGTAAGGAGTGCGACGCCGACAAGGTACCCGACAAACACCACGAGCAGCTTGATCACACTGGCGGCGACAAACGTGCCGATCGCGTCCGGTGCGCGCTGTGAATCGCTGTGCGGAAACAGCTGCGACCAATCGATCACGGCGTGGCCCCGGCAGAAACGTTCAGCAGCGCGCCGTTAAAGCCAATGCTGTCGTAGCTCATGTCCGCAAACTCATGGTGTGTTGCGGACATCGCGGCGAAGACATCAGCTGGCACGAAATGCGCCGCCGCTCCACCCGCCGCAGCCAACAGATCCGCCAGCACATACCACGTCGGGCGCGCGACACCGGGCGCTGCCTTCGCCTGCATGAAGCGCTGCACACGACCACGAATATTCGTCAGCGTTCCTTCTTCCTCCACAATCATCGTGGTCGGCAACACGACGGCAACGAGACCATCGAGAGCCGCTGGCAGCGACGTTCCGACGTAGACAATTGCCGAGGCACGAGCGAGCACGCGGGGATCGAGGCCGTCGAGCGCGTCGTCGACAACCAGCAGTGCATCGTTTTGCCCGAGCACGTCGTCGAGCCCGCTCACTTCGGCAAAGCCAAGCATCCGTGCGCCGTACGCGTTTGCCGCGCGTTCAGAGCGCAACGCGAGATCGGGCGCACCTGGCAACGCGACTTCTTCACCGCGATTCAAGCGAAACACGCCAACGCCCGGCGCCTCCGCGCGAAGCTGTTCGAGCAAGAAGAGCGATTCGTTCGACAAATTAGGCGAGGCGAGCGTCACGACACGATGCGATGAAAGCGCCGATGCAGCGGTCCGAATAGCGCTGCCCCAGTCACTCACCTGCAATGCGGCACCAGTGCGCACGAGCGGCTGTTCGGCGCGGTCGCGCCGATTGAACTCGCGGTAGCCCATTCGGCCTGTGTCGCACATGTAATACTGATTGACTGCGGTGTTCGTGCGAGGACGCATGCGTACCACAACATTATCGCGCGTTTCAACGACTGCGTTGCACCCTTGACTGCATCCGGTGCAAACCGTCGGCGCGCGGTCCAGCTCCCACGCGCGCGCCTTGTTGAGAAAATCCTTAGACAGCAGCGCGCCGACAGGACACAGATCGACCACGTTGCCGGCCCACGGATTTGTAAGATCGTGGCCGTCAGCCTTACCAATGAACGCGCGATCTCCTCGCTCGGACACGTTCAGCGCCGGCTCGTGCGCGACGTCACTCATAAAGCGTACACACCGCGTACACAGAATGCAGCGATTCTGCACGTACAACACATCACCGCCAAAATCCTCAACGGGATTAAAGCGCTTGGCCTCGCGATAGCGGGAGTCGGCGCGCCCTTCGGCGAACGTGTAGTCCTGCAACTCACACTCACCTGCCTGATCACAAATCGGGCAGTCGAGCGGATGATTAATCAGCAAAAATTCCAATACGCCTTTGCGCGCTTCGAGCGCCTTCGGCGAATGCACGTGCACCACCTGCCCTTCACCAACGCTCGTTGCACATGCGGGTGCGAGCTTCGGAAACTTTTCAACTTCCACCAAACACATCCGACACACACCGGCCACGGGCAACCCGGGGTGGTAGCAATAGTGCGGAACCATCACGCCGGCGACCTTCGCCGCTTCGAGAATCGACGTACCATCGGGCACGCTCACGCCGCGACCTTCGATGGTGAGCGAAATCATCTTGACGTCAGCCATGCGTCATCTCCCTCACGCCGCCGAGGCGCGCGGCGCCCCGAGCACATTTACGACGCTGCGATTCGCCACGATTTTCGCTTCAAACTCATGTCGAAACTTGCTGAGTCCGGAAATAACCGGCGTCGCACACGAGTCACTGAGCACGCAAATCGTTTTGCCGGTCATGCCGTCAGCAATCGACAGGAGCGTGTCAAAATCTTCGACGGTACCCTCACCGTCGCGAATGCGCTCGAGAATGCGCGTGGTCCACGCTGTGCCTTCACGGCACTGGGTACACTGCGCGCAGCTCTCGTGTGCATAAAAGCGCGCGAGTCGCGCGATTTGTTTGACCATGTCTTGACGATCGTCGAACACAATCACGCCACCCGACCCCAACATGGTGCCGGATGCAACGAATCCTTCGTAATCCATCAACGCGCCTTCGGCTTCTTCGCGCGTGAGAATTGGCACAGACGATCCGCCAGGAATGACCGCCTTGATTTCACGACCGGGCAGCGGACCGCCACATAAGTCGTACAAGAACTCCTTGAACGGAAAGCCAAGCGCGACTTCGTAGTTACCCGGGCGCGAGATGTTGCCGCACACCGAAAACAATTTCGTGCCGACGCTCTTCGGATTATCCGCGCGACCAAACTGTTTGTACCACTCGGCGCCATTGTTAATAATGTGTGGCACCGCCGCGAGCGTCTCAACGTTGTTGATCGTCGTCGGCTTGCCGAACAGTCCCGCTACCGCGGGAAATGGCGGTTTGATACGCGGATTACCGCGACGCCCTTCCAGCGAATTCATCAGCGCCGTTTCTTCGCCGCAGATGTATGCACCTGCGCCGCGATGCACATGCACGTCGATACGCTTGCCCGATCCCATGACGTTCGCGCCCAACACACCCGCCGCGTACGCCTCTTCGACCGCAGCGCACACGCGTGCGTACGGCTCGGTGAACTCGCCGCGAATGTAGATGTACGCCGTTTCCGCGTAGATCGCATACGCACCCAGCGCGACACCTTCAACCAGTCCGTGGGGTGTCCACCGCATGATTTCGCGATCTTTGAACGTGCCCGGTTCGGACTCGTCGGCGTTGCAGGCGAGGTAGTGCGTTTTGCCGTCGGGCTTCATGAACGACCACTTCAAACCCGTTGGGAATCCCGCACCGCCGCGTCCGCGCAGCCCCGAATCTTTCACGATGGTCTGTACTTCTTGCGGATCCATCGACACTGCTTTTTGCAGCGCGTCGTAACCACCGCGTTGGCGCCAACCGTCTAACGTGCGCGCGCCCGCGTCTCCGAAGTACTTGGAGAGAATAGGCGTCTCGCGCTCATGTGAAGGATACGGATATCCCATTACACCAACTCCGACAGCAGGCGCGGAACCGACTCAGGCGTCACGGATTCGATAAAATCGTTGTTAATCATGACTGGTGTCGCGAATCCGCAGGCGCCCAGACACTCGACTTCGACAACGGTGAAACGACCATCGGGGCTGGTTAACCCTAAGTCGCCGCAACCGGTGTGCTCGATCAGTGATTTGACCACGTCTTCTGCGCCGCACACGTTGCACGGCGTCGTCGTGCACACCTGAATAAAGTGTCGGCCCACAGGATGCTGATGATACATGGTGTAAAACGACACCACGCCCTTCACGTACGCAGTGGTGAGATCGAGGGCCTCGCCGACTTCGCGCATACCGTCTTCACTCACCCATCCCCTTGCGTCTTGCACCATCCACAACGCCGGCAACAGAGCCGCCTGCTTCGTGGGATAGCGCGATAAAATGCGATCGAGTTCGGCGCGAGCCTCGCCGACAAAAACGGACACGTACGGCACGTGCTCGTATCCGTGCGGCGCCGCCGCGACGAGCGCGCCGCCTGATGCCGAGGGTCCGTGACTCATCGGTCGATTTCTCCCATTACGATATCGATGCTCGCATTAATGGCGATCACATCGGACAAGAGATGTCCTTCAACCATCTTCGGAATCGCCGACAAGTTCACGAATGACGGCGGACGAATGCGCCAGCGCACGGGCTTGGCCGTACCATCACTCACGAAGTAGTACCCTTTTTCGCCCTTGGGACTTTCCACGGCCACGTAGCACTCACCAGCCGGCGGACGGGGGCCTTCCATCACAAGTTTGAAATGGTGAATCATCGATTCCATTTCGCTTGTCGCCTTGTGTTTCGGCGGCAAAATCAGTCGTGGATCATCGATGTTCACGGGACCGTCGGGTAGTCGCTGAAGCGCCTGCTCCAGAATGCGGACACTTTGCCGCATTTCTTCGACGCGGACTAAAAACCGATCGTACACATCGCCGGTCGTGCCCACGGGGACGTCAAAGTCGTACGTCTCGTAGTCGAGATATGGGAAATCTTTGCGCACGTCATAGGCGACGCCCGATGCCCGCAACATCGGTCCCGACAACCCCGCGTTCACCGCATCGCTTGCACTGATCGCGCCAAGTCCAACGGTGCGACCCGCCCAAATGCCGTTTGTTTCCAGCATGTTGACAGACTCTTCGAGCGTTTTAGGAAATCCCTTGATGAACGCTTTGAGCCCGTCCAACCACCCATTGGGCAAATCTGCGGCCATTCCGCCGACACGTGTTGCTGTCGTGGTCAAACGCGCGCCGACCCAACCCTCGAGCAAGTTGTAGATGTTTTCACGTTCCTGATACAACCAGAGGAACGGCGTAAATGCTATCAGAATATCGATTGGACCAACTTCTTTCTGAACTTTCTCAATGCCCGCTGCGCAGGACGCAAAATC
>JANXUN010000406.1 GCA_025356185.1 Gemmatimonadaceae bacterium | reverse complement strand
TGGAGTGTTCGCAACCAGAATTGAAATAGGCTCGTAGAAATACTCATCCTGACACGTGTGGATGCGTGCGTAGGAGGGCAATTTTCTGCGAGCGACGAATGGAACAGACTGGTCAACGGATTGCGCGCCTAGTCCAGATAGATGAACTGAATCATGTGTGATTGAAATCGACCGCCTGGCTGCATCGCGTACAGCACGAAATACGCGGGGCGAATGCGATTCATTCGCGCGACAAATGCGGAGTCGGTGATGTTCACTCGCAGTGTGCTTGGGTTGGCTTCAACGGTACCAGTAAAAGGTGCCGTACATGACAACACGGAGAGTGCGCCTGGATCGGCGCATCGATAGAGTCGACTGTTGCGTGCAAGTACCCTGAGGTCCGTGGTGCGTATTACAGAGTCTGTCACAATAGCAAAACTGTCATCGGTGCGATCGTCGAGCACGATGCGAAATGCGTAGTACCCAGTGAGCAGAGCACCATTCACCCGAAGCGGTGCCGCATCGAATATCGCCAAATCGAATTGTACGAGACCGCGTGCGACGATGGCACCAGCGGCGGCGGGCGGCGCTCCTTGCGCCCGCGCGAACGCGGCTGTTCGCAACGATATCGCAATCAACGCTCCGACGAGGAATACGCGCGGTTGCCACCTGCGATCACTCACGGTTCGAGCACCATCGTGCGCCGCGTGTGAATGGTTGGCGAGCCGCGGCGCGTGATGCTGATCTCAAGTGCGTAAGGCCCCGCGGCAAGTTGACCGAGATTGAGCACAAGAAATCGTTGTTGCACGGGAACCGGGCCAACGAGCGTACGCGTCGCGTGCTGTGGATCCGGTTCATTCCATCGAATTTCCAGGGGCCGATTCGGATCACTGGCCACGTTGAGTGCGACGCCAAGTTTGCGTGCCAGCGACGCATCGTCATCGCGTGCCACGCGCAGCGCGATCGCAACCGTATCACCGACAGCAATTCCATACGTTTCCCAATACACACCGATGCGTCGTGTTGTGCTGTCAAAGCGCACGCTGCCGTGCAGATGATCGAGCAAGGTGTCCGCCGGAGTATTTTCGTCGAACCGACCCGTGCCCACGTCCACGAGTGCCACGTCAGAAATTGCAACGTCAGCTGCGCTCATTGCGCTGAGAGGCGGCGGTGGCGTGATGCCAAAACGAGTGCGCGCGTCGATACGGAGGGGCCCGACGCCCTGTGCTTCGACGGCGACCAGCGCCGGCATGCTCGCCATCGTACCCTGCAGCACAATCGTACTTCCGGCACGCACGATGCGCTGAGCGAGCGAATCGACTTGCGTAGGTCCCGTCGTGCGCACCAGCATCGCGTCAAACGACAGCGCGTCGGCACGCGGTCCGGGAGGTACTTGCACGACAGTCTTCGTTGTAATCGCGGCAACGGCGACAATTTGTGATTGTCGACGCAGCATGACAAACTGCCCATCGCGGAGTTGTGCGATTGGGCGCGTGACGCGCATGTGTTCAACCGGCCACGGAATCACGGCGGAATCGGCTTCCATTGGCTCGCCCACAAGCGACCAATCGCTTTCGACGGCCGCAAATGGATTGCGGCGCGCATGCACGTCGGGCACGAAATGCTCACGGTCGTTCGTGTATTCAAACGTGGTGTACGGTGGTACCTCGGCGGAATGTCCGATGTGTAAGTAGCCCGAGTGACTGACATCCGTTGGCAGTCCACCCCACGACACATACGTGGGCCATCCGTAGCGTTCGACGAGCCGCGACATCGCGTCACCCCCGCGCGCAACGTCCCACACGTAACGCTCATCGCTGTCGACCGCTCGACGCAGCGCCACGTTCACGCGACGCACTTCTTGGGTCACATAGCGTTCGTTCCCAGCGGTGCGGTACAGGGGGTCGGCGAGCCACCACATCGTTGCGGACATCGCTAATCGCGCTGTGCACGTCTGGCGGGTGTACTCCTCGCGCTCGCTGCGCGGCAGGAGATCGCGATCGTTTTCCCATTCACACCGCTGCGCAGTGGGCATGCCTTGCTGCATCACATGAAACAACGAGTCGGCAAGCAGGGTGCGCCCGCGCCACGCCGCCACGTGGCCGCGCAGGGCAGCACACCACCAGCTGTCGGTGAGACACGCATCGACCGTGCGCTGCGCGCCACTCGAGTCGCGCTGATCGATGTACAGGCGAACCCGTTGTCCCGCGATCCATCCGTCAGCCGGCAACTGTGTCGCGGCGCTGTCCAGTGCGCGTATCATGGATGCGCGAAGGCGCTGCGCCGCATCGCGATAGTCGGGAAGGAGCGCGCCATCGAGCATCACCGATTCATCGAGCGCGAGCGGAACCGCCTGCGACATCATCCACGTGGGGCACGTCGAAAATTCAGAGCTGTCGCTGCGAATCAGCGGGTATTCCGAAAACGGACGCATCGAGACGTCGAACCCCACCCGAATAATCGAGGACCCTCGCCCGCGCCCGGACGGCACGTCCGCGTGACAGTGCATATACGGCAAACGCGCACGGAGCAGCGCCTTGAATTTGTCATACTCAGCACGCGCTGTCTCACTCTTGCGCCAATACCGCTGCCACGCCGCATGAAACTCGCTGATCTGGAGCGACAGCCGAGCATGCAGGCGCACGGAATCCGTTGCGACGCTCTGCGCACGCGCGGGCGCAATCGCGCACGCGGCACACAGCGCGGCCATTCGCAACCAGAATCGAAGCACGCCCGTGTAAGAGGCCATCCTGAAACGTGTAGCTGCGAGTGACGAAGGGCAATAATAGGCGAACAACAGCTAGTCCCTACGACAAGAACCGCAGCGACTCCGCAGGTGTCGGCAGCACGCAACGCGTCGCGCTGATCCGATGCCGGCGCCGCGCAATCGCGCGGTACACGGCATCGCGTATCACACGCGGTACCAACCGACCGCACCACCCTAGTATTCGCCACGCGCCACCAAGATGCGATAACACGCGCAAGGCCGCATCGCTGCGCACAAATACCTGCTCGCGGTGATCGGCGGTTGGCGGCTGATACCAAATCACCGAGTCCACATGCGCGAGCTGGGGAAACGACGCGCGCACACCGCTCGCAAATGCGCCACTCAGCGTAGCGAATTGCAATGGCGCGGTGTGCGCTGCTGACTCATGCTGCAGCACAAACTGCACGCTCTGCGCGCACATGCCGCACTCACCATCGTAGAGCAGCACCGGCGGTTGCACAGAAGTTCTCCGCTAGTCGTGCGACGCGCGCTGACGCGATGCGAGCGCGCGCTCAATTCGCGGATCAGGTACCAGCCAGATAATTGCGACGGTTACAAAGAGACCAATC
>JANXUN010000340.1 GCA_025356185.1 Gemmatimonadaceae bacterium | reverse complement strand
TGATGGGCTACTGGGACATGGCGGCGTCGATGGTGACACACAACGCGATCGACCGCGAGATGTTTTTGGCAGCGCACACCGAAATCATCGGCGCATTCTCGAAAGTGCATCCGTTTCTCGCGCAAATTCGCGAGCGCCAAGGACCGCTCGTGCTCGCGAACGTTGAGAAAGTCGTGATGTCGATCCCCGATGCTGAGGGCGAAATGGCGAGGCGCCGCGCGCGATTGAAGGGATTGTTTGACGCGCGTCAAACATCGAAGTCGGCGTAGATCACGCGCGCTTCGCGCGGCGTGACGTTGCTACTGGCGTTTGTCTACAACGACACGCCCACCCTTCATCACCCAGCGCACCTTGTTAATCACGACTTCGATATCACGCGACGGATCACCATCCACCGCGACGATATCGGCGTAAAACCCCGGCGCGATTTGGCCGAGCTTTGTCGGTTGACGTAGCAATGCAGCAGCGTTGGTCGTAGCGGTGGCGAGGGCTTGCGTGGGCGTCATTCCCGCTTTGACAAACCACGCAAGCTCTCGCGTGTTCTCGCCAAACATCCAATACACGGCGTCTGAACCCATCGCAAATTTGACGCCCGCTTTGTGCGCGCGTCGCGCGGTCTCCAAGTTGTACAAGCGAAACGAATCGAGCTCTGCAACCTGTTTGGCGTTGTAGCCGAGTATCGCCGCGTTCTCGGCGTAAAAGCGATTGTGATCGATGGTTGGTACGTACACAGTGCCGCGTTTGACAAATTCAGCGATCGTTGCGTCATCGAGTCCAGCGGGATGTTCGACCGATTCGGCACCCGCGCGCATTGCGGCGCGTCCACCACTGTCACCGTACGAATGAATCGCCATCGGCTTGCCAAAGCGATGCGCGGTTTCGGTTGCAACGCGCATTTCGACGTCGGTGAACGTCTGCACGCCGGTGACATTTTGAAAGCTGCCGGTCGATCCATACATCTTGATCCAATCGGCGCCGGCATCGACTTGTGCTTTGATGGCCTCTTTGATTTCAATGGTATCAAGCACGCGACCGCGCGGTGCACCGGGTGGCGTTCCTGCGCGCGGCGGTGCTGTGAGTTTTGACAGACCATAACCGGCCACGAACATACGCGGACCGATCATCGCGCCTTTGTTGATGGAATCGCGCATCGCAATGTCAGCATAGTTCGATGCGCCGAGATCACGTACGGTTGTGACACCAGTTTCCAACGTGTGACGTGCGTTTTCTGCGGCCGCCATCACGACGGAGTCTTTTGAACGCGGCGCGGCGCTCGCGGGCAGATTCTTATCACGCCAGTACGTCATGTGCGTGTGCACGTCGATCATACCGGGAATCGCGGTGAGCGGTCGCAAATCGACAACGCGCGCGCCGGCAGGAATCACGCCTGCTCCAGTGCCGACACGAACAATCGTATCGGCACGAATGATCACCACGGCATCTCGCGTCGAGCGTCCACGTGCGTCGACCACGGCACCAAACCGCAGCGCGGTCACGCCATCGTCGCGCGCGGCCACCGCCTGCGCGTGAGCGACGGTCGTGAACGCCGTCAGGACAATAGCGGACATCATCACCGTCGCCATCGCCATCGTGGCACGCGCGACTGCCGAGATCGAGAACGCGTGCAACACAGTCGCGCGAATGACGCGAGTGACGCAGCTTACAGAGCGAACGAATTCGGTGCGCATAGAGACAGTCGGCGAGAAAGGGAGCGATACAGCGATGGAGAAATGTACGGCAGAATGGCGCGATTTGGAGATTCGCGTCCGGGCGCATTGCGTGAGGATACGCCGCTGCTGTCGAATCGTGTCGACGGCCTCGCGCGCACTCTTCGCGGTGTCGATCGTGACGCTCGTCGTGACGTCGTGTGCTTGGTCAACGCATGGCAACGATTCGGCGCGCGTCGCACTGCTGCGCGATCCGTCCAACATCGAATGGACCAAACCCGCGCCGCCGATCTCGCATATCCGGTTTGAAACCACTAAGGGCGTCTTTGTCCTTGAGCTCATTCGCGAGTGGGGACCCATCGGCGCGGACCGTTTGTACAACCTCGCGCGCCTTGGCTACTACAACGACACGCGTGTGCATCGCGTGAACAAGAATTACATCGCGCAATTCGGACTGAGCGGTGATCCTGCGGTAAATGCGGTGTGGAACGATCGATTTCTTGCGGATGATCCGCCGCACTCCAACAACGTACGCGGCACTTTCGCGTTCTCGTTCAAGGCGATTCCCAACACGCGAAGCACGCAGCTCTATATCAACCTTGCCGACAACGTGCGCAACAACCCCGAGGCGTTTACGGTGCTGGGCACCGTGATAGAGGGGATGTCGGTCATCGACAGTCTGTACTCAGGCTACGGCGAGAACTCCGGGAGCGGCGTGCGCCAGGGGAAACAGGGACCACTCGCCACGGGTGGAAACGTCTTTGTCGATCGCGAATACCCGCTGTTGGATCGCATTCGTCGTGTCACAGTCTCTACCGTTGGACGACGGGTGGGCACGCTGGCGCGCTAGCCGCAAAGCGGACCGCGCAGTTGACTCGCTTCGCGCAGGCCGGCTCGCTCATGCGCCGTGAGGCGGTAGATTTCTCGAGCGAGCGCTTTCACTCCGCGCTTCCTGCCCGCGTCTTCTCGAAAGCGACGAATCGATGCCCGTCTACGTCTACGAAACTGTTCCGCAGCACGATACCGAACAGCCCGAACAGTTCGAGCTGCGACAGTCGATGTCTGAACCGTGTCTCACGACGCATCCGTCCACCGGCGCCCCTGTGCGACGCGTGTTGTCAGGCGGATTGATCACGATGACCAAGGGCTCGAACGGCATCGCGTCGAGCCAGCGACCTTCGGGTGGCATGGGGTGCGGTTCGGGGTGCGGATGCGTGTCCTAGTCACGCTGTGCGCGCTGGTCTGCGCACTCACCGCGCACGCGTTGCGCGCCCAGACGATGGCATCGACAGACAATCCGCGCTACGGTCGCTGGTTGCTGAAGTCTGATGCGGTGGCGCCAAGCAGCAACGTCATGACGTACGAGCCGTTTGGTACACGCGGTATGAAAGTCACGATTCAAGCGGTGAACGCGAAAGGCGACACCACGCGTTGGTGGTACACAACGGAGTTTGACGGCAAAGACATGCCGGTCACGGGCAATGCGTCGCAAAGCCACGCGGCGGTGCGCGCGATCACGCCGCTCATCAACGAGATTATCAACAAAAACAACGGCAAGGTGACAACGCGACTCACCAACGTGTTGTCACCCGACTATAACACGATTGCCGTGATGTATATGCGAGATGATGGAGCAGGTCACACGACGGGTGTCACGTTTGCCACGTACGAACGGATGCACTGACCGACGTACGAATCGTTGCTGTGTTTGCGATGTGCTAGCGATGTGCTAGCGATGTGTTTGCGAGGTGTTTGCGGGTTCATATTTTCACCTAGGTGTGAGGCGATTCATGTTGCTGCCAAAGTCTGTGGCTGCGTTGCTCGCGAGTACAACAGTCGGCGCGGCGATTGTCGCGGCGCCTTCGTTGCACATGCGTTCGGCGACCGAACTGTATCAAGCGTTCGGTAAATCCGTCGCGATCAGCGGCGAATTTGCGTTCGTTGGCGAGCCCAACGTTGGCGGCTTCGGTCGCGGGGGCGGGGGCGGGGGCGCTCCCGCAGCTGCTGGTGTCGTACACATCTATCGCGCGACGCCAGCTGGATGGAAGGTCGCTGCGGAAATTTCGTCGACCGCAGGAAGTGGT
>JANXUN010000335.1 GCA_025356185.1 Gemmatimonadaceae bacterium | reverse complement strand
CACGTTTCTGATCATCGCGCTTGTGCTCTTCATGGTGATCAAGAGCGTCAATCGCATGCGTCCCGTCAAGCCGGCATAACGGCGTCCGGCCCAAGCTCAACAAGCACCGCGCCCTTCTCGACGGCAGTTCCGGGAAGGGCGCGAATCGCGAGAACAACCCCCGCAGACGTCGCGCGTAGCTCGTTCTCCATCTTCATGGCTTCCATCACCACGAGGCCCTGGCCGGCCGACACACGGTCGCCGACCGCGATGGTTACGCGCACGACCAACCCGGGCATCGGCGCAAGGACCGGGGCCGGGCCGGACGCCGTCTCAGTCGCCGCCGTGAGATCGCGAATTGCTCGCATGCGTTCGTCGAGCGCCTCTACCTCGACGCGCTGACCGTCGACATCGAGAAGCCACATTCCCTTCCGTGCCCCACGACGCGCGAGCACGCGATGCACTTGCTCACCAATGCGAATCAATCGCACTGGCGTTCCTTCGATCGGCGTCAGCGCCACGTCGGCGCGCACGTCACCAATTGTGGCGTGCGCGCCGTCAAGCTCGACCGTCACACGTTCGCCCTGTACATCGACGATGTACTTCACGCGTCCTCCGGGACGAGCACGCACACCGTTTCGATGTGCGCAGTTTGCGGAAACATGTCAAAGCAACGCACCGTCTGAATGCGCCAACGCGGCATGCGCGCGAGATCGCGCGCTAACGTTGCCGGATCGCAACTGACATACACGATCGCGCGCACGCCCTGCTGCGCGCTGTCCGCCAGCAACGCGCACACGCGTGTATCGACTCCGCGACGCGGCGGATTGAGCACGACCACATCCGCCGGCAACACCGATGGCAATGCCACCTCGACGAGTGCGGTGAGCACCTGCGTGCGCGGATAAGCCGCAAGTCGGCGCGTCGCGCTCGCCGTTGCGGATGCATCGGCTTCGATCGCCGAAACGCGTACGCCGTCGCGCGCCAGAACGTCGGAGAGATCTCCGCGCCCACTGTACGCATCGACCACCGAGGTGGGCGCGAACGCGCGAACGGATTCGACCACATGCGCATGCAGCGCACGCGCGATATCGGCGTTCACTTGCGCAAACGCCAGGATTTCGCGTTCGACGTCGCCCGACAATAGCCGCGCGTCTCCGCCCTCTGGCTGCCACCACACCGCGTCGACGCTGGAAACGCGCTCACGAAGTGATGACGCCCAGTCGGCGCCCGAAGCAAACGAGGTGCCGCCGAGCAACACCAGCACCACATCGTTCAGCGCGCCGCTGCGCAGTCGCAACGACAGGCGCAGCGGCGAGTCTCGCGAGGTCGGCGGCAATTCTCGCAGATGGCGCCGCACATCGTTCCAACACGCAACGAGGCGTTCGTCAGCGATCGGGCACTCACGCAACGCAAAGATCTTTCCGGCATCATCATACTTATGTAGTCCGCCGTCGTACCCCGCTCCGGCCGGATGCAGGGTCACCGTGAGTCGTTCACGATAGCCCCACTCGTCGCCCGCGATCACGATGGGTCGTTCGATGGCACGATGTCCCATTCGCTGCAATGCGTCTTGTACGATTTGTTGACGCAGCGCGCGCTGCGACGTTGCATTGATGTGCTGCAACTGGCAACCGCCACAACGATCCTGCACGTAGTGCCGACAGCGTGGTTCCACGCGTTCGGGCGACACCTCAATGAGTTGCAGTACGCGTCCGCGCGCATAGCGCGCGTGCGTGACGTAGGCGACCTGTGCGACATCGCCCGGTGCGGTGCGCGGAACAAAACACGCCAAGCTCTCGATGCGACCAACGCCCGCCCCGCCGGCAGCGACCGAATCGATCCGCACCTGCGCCAGCTGTTCGCTGCGCTGGGCGGATGGCGCACGTCGCCGCAACGGCCTACCGGAGCGCATCACGACGTGCAAGCGACGTCCAGTTGGAGCGCGCCGTGGCGTCCGCGTCCACGACGACCGCAGGCGCACTGCTGCTCGCCGAGTCACTGGTCACCGCGACACGACCGGTGCTCCGCTCATCATGCGTGAGCAACGCCGCAGCGAGCGCGGCGATGTGCACGGTTTCAGGATCGTGCGTTGGCGCGGTCAGCGCGGCGAGATTGTGTTCCAACCACTGAATCGAAATGTCGCCACGCTGAAATTCGGGGTGATCGAGTACGCGAAGGTGAAATCCACGCGATGTTTCGATGCCATCAATCGTGAGTTCGAGCAGCGCGCGGTGCATGCCGAGGTTGCTCGCCTTTGGCGAATCAATGAGGCTCGCGGAGTCGTTCGCGC
>JANXUN010000310.1 GCA_025356185.1 Gemmatimonadaceae bacterium | reverse complement strand
GGATCAGCGGAGTGCACGCGCTTTCGCTCCTTGCAGTACCGGGCGGTAGATTGCCGAATTGCTGAGCCGTTAGGTGGCTCGGTCACGGCCTCTCCCACCGTCCCCGCCTCGTATGAAGCTCGTTGCGCTTGACTGGATCATCGTCGCGCTGTCGATCGTGATCTCCTTTGTGCCCGCGCTGCTCTTTTACAAACGCGCCGGTTCCAGCACCGAAGAGTTCTTTACTGCGGGGCGTGCCGCCCCGTGGTGGTTGGTGGGCATCTCAATGGTGGCCACGACGTTTAGTACGGATACGCCGAACCTGGTCACCAACATGGTGCGTGAGAACGGCGTGGCGGACAATTGGTTATGGTGGTCGTTTTTGCTGACCGGCATGTTGACGGTGTTTTTCTTTGCGAAGCTATGGCGCCGCTCGCGCGTGATGACCGATTTGGAGTTTTACGAACTGCGGTATTCCGGAAAAGCCGCGACGTTTACGCGTGGGTTTCGCGCGGTGTACTTAGGGCTGTTTTTTAATTGCAGCATCATGGCGACGGTGAATTTGGCCGCGGCGAAAATTGGCAACATCGTGTTGGGGCTGGAGATGTGGCAGACGCTGGCGATGGCATCGGTGATGACAATTTTCTTCGCGTCGGTGTCGGGGCTGTGGGGTGTGCTGGTGACGGATTCCATTCAGTTTGCGATTACGATGTCCAGCACGTTTGCCGTGGCGTACTTCGCGCTGCAGCAACCGGAAGTTGGCGGTTTGGCGGGACTGATGGCGAAGGTGCCCGCGTCGCGATTGAACATGCTGCCCGACTTTTCCAATAACTGGAACGTGGCGATGTCGGTGATGATCATTCCGATCACGATTCAGTGGTGGTCGGTGTGGTATCCGGGCGCAGAGCCGGGCGGCGGCAGTTACATCGCGCAACGCATGCTGGCATCTAAGACGGAAAAGGATGCAGTGACGGGCACGCTGCTGTTTAACGTGATGCACTACGCGTTGCGCCCGTGGCCGTGGATTATCGTGGCACTGGCATCGACGTTGATTTTCCCGAATTTGAGTGACATTGCCAAAGCGTATCCCTATGTCGATCCCAAGCTGATTGGACACGACATGGCATATCCCGCGATGCTCAAGTTCTTGCCCGCTGGATTTTTGGGCGCGATGGTGGCAGGCATGTTGGCCGCGTATCGCAGCACGATCGAAACGCACTTGAATTGGGGCACATCGTACTTGGTGCACGATTTTTATCAGCGTTTTTTGCGTCCGGGTCAGACGCAAAAACACTATGTACTCGTTGGTCGCCTGGTGACCGCGATGTTGATGGTGTGCGCCGCATCGCTCACGTTCGTGTTATCGACGGCCAAAGAGAGCTTTGATTTGATTCTATCAATTGGCGCGGGAACAGGATTGTTGTACATCCTGCGCTGGTTCTGGTGGCGCATCAACGCGTGGAGTGAAATCGCGGCGATGGTGAGTTCATTTATTATCGCGGTCGGATTTTTTGTGGCGAAGCGCAACGGGATGAACATCGGATCGGAGCAAGCGCTCATCATCACGATCATTTCGACGACGCTGATTTGGGTGACCGTAACACTCATGACGCCGCCGACCGACGAATCACGTTTGCGCTCGTTCTACGAGCTGGTGCGCCCCGCGGGGCCAGGTTGGAAGAAGGTGCGCGCCGCGACGGGATTGGGTCCGTCACCCGATTCACTCACGCAATCGATGATCGGATGGATACTCGGCTGCACGTTCGTGTATTCGGCACTCTTTGGCACGGGCAGCTTGTTGTACGGACGCATGAACGCGGGCATGCTGTGGATCGGCGCGTTCGTGTTGAGTGGAATCGGATTGCTACGCGTGATGCCAGGCTTGTGGAGCACGCAGGAGTCGTAAGTGACTGACGCAGCGCCGAACAGTGCGCCAGATGCAGCACCACCATCCCGATCGGCTCGATTGCTGGCGCAAATGCAGCGATGGGCCGATGCGGGATGGTCGGGGATTGTGGTGTTCGGATGGGGACTCGCGCAGGGATGTTTTTTTCCGGGGCTCGCGGACCTGTTTTTTATTCCATTGGCGATCGCGCGCCCTGCGCGTGCGTACACGCTTGCGTTGATCGCGACCGCCGGCACGCTGATTGGCAGCGTCGCATTGTACTTCGCAGGCTCGATGGCGCTGCAGCATTTACAAGGACCGATCGCGGAGTTTGTTGGCGTATCCGCCACGCACGTCGACGAGTATCGCACGACGCTCGCACGTTACGGCGCATGGGCGATTTTTGTGAGTACGATGAGTCCGTTGTCGGTCAAGCTGACAAGTATTGCGAGCGGCGCTGTGGGCGTGCCGTTCGCACGATTTGTTGCAGCGCTCCTTGCCGGTCGATTGACGCGCACAATTGCCATCGCATGGGTCATCCGCAACGGTGGCGCGCGCACGATCGAACGGTGGACGGGACAGAAGGTGATCGCCGAGTAGACTCGGCGTTTCGCATCGCGTAGCTTTTCGTTGCACGGTGATGACAGCGCGTTGACAGGTGCGCGTACGATGTCGTCATGACACGAACTCAACGAGTCCGACGGAGGTCCGCGATGGTCGCGATGCCCGCACTGATGACCGCCGAAGATCTGCTCTATTATGACGCGCAGGACAAGCGCGTGGAGCTGATACGTGGACGATTGGTAGTGCATGAACCGCCGGGAATTCAACACGGTGGCTTAACGGTCAAGTTGAGCGTCCTGCTGAGCAATCATCTTGCTCAAGAGACGCGTGCAAATGGATGGCCAAAATCGCGCGGTCGGCTTGCAGCGGGCGATCCGGGGTTCACGATTGAGCGCAATCCGGACACCGTACGTGCGCCAGACGTTGCCTATGTGTCGCGCGAGCAGTTCGCGGGGCCGCTTCCCATTGGTTTTCTCGAGCTCGCGCCTGACTTGGCGATCGAAGTTCGTTCACCGGGTGATCGGGCTGGCGAAATTGCCATCAAGGTTGGCCACTGGCTCACTGCGGGCTCAAAGCTTGTCTGGAGTGTAAATCCCGCGCGCGCGCAGGTAACAGTGTATCGCGCGGATGGCAGCGTGTCAGTACTTGACGTTGGCGATACGCTCGACGGAGAGACTGTGTTGCCGGGGTTCGTGTGTCCGCTGACGGAGTTATTCGCGGACGATTGAGGGCAGACTCCTTAGCCGACGACTGCACTAGCTGATGAGCGCGCCCAAAGTCAACTTTGGCGCGTATGACGACCATTGATAAACTCACCGCCGCCCTCGCGGA
>JANXUN010000291.1 GCA_025356185.1 Gemmatimonadaceae bacterium | reverse complement strand
CGATCTCGGCGGCGTACTTTCCCAACGCGACTGCTCCAAATCATCGCAAGCCCCGTAATCGCATGCGAAACCCGGTCCAACGCACATGCCCACGATCGACACGCGAACGTCTGCACCAATGGTGACGACGCTCGGCAATACGCCAGTGATGATGAGCGCGCCGAGCGTCAGCCCGATGGCGCCCACGAGCAACAGATTGCGAACGACGCCCGGTGCATCGAGTCCGTAGTCCGGCCGGCCTAGAGATTGATTTCCTGTCATGGTGCAAATGTACGAGCCGGGGCGTTCTTACGCCGACGCAATTCGCACGACGAACCGGTACGCTCGACCTGTTGATCCTCAAGACACTCAGCACTGGCGCGTTGCCGTGATCAAATTCAATGATCGGTCGGCTCGCGCGCACTGGCAGCAGCGCGAGCGGTGAGAGCATCAGCGCGCGTACACCACGATGCTTTCACGAGGAAAATGTTGTCCGGTTGCGTCGAGAAGAGCGCCGTGCGATCGCGTCCGAAATCGAGATCGCCCGATTGATCGGACCCCGATCGCGAGTGCGTCCACGCGACGTACACGACAGATCCCGGTTTGACCTCCCAACGAAACACTGCGTTGCCGCGCAGTGAGCGCAGTGTGAAATCGGGATTGTTGCGCGTAAATGGCGCGGCCGCGCCGACGCCATCAGGATCGATCGTGTACGTCGCAACTTGTCCGCTCGACGTAAGCGCGGTGCTCACCGTTGCGCGATCTTTCCCAAAGACGCCAAACACTCCCTGACGTGGCGCGTTAAAATCTTTGAAGTCGAGATAGTGGCCGCTTGCGAGCAGCGGTTGTGCGAACACTTCGAGCGACATCGTGGGTGTGAACGTGACACCGAGACGCGTGTCGAGCGCCAACTGTTTTTGGTCGATGGATGCGAAGATATAGCGGTTGCCGTCAAACAGCGTCGCGGACGCGTCGGACTTACGCGTGACGTACTGCAGCAATGAATGCGATCCGTTCCAGCTGGGACCGAATGACACGTTGACGTTGCCGGAGGAGCGATAACGCGCGGACACACTGTCGTTCTCGCCCCAGCCGCCCTTTTCATTCCACGAATACCCCCGTCGAAGTCGACAGCGTGAGCAGCTTGTGAGAATCGGTGCGCACATCGAACTCCACACAGCCGGTGCCGGGCTTTTCCACCATGGGCCACCACGCGTGAGCCGCTCGTCGAGCATCGCCGGTCGCGCGATATAAAAGAAGAACACGTTCCAGAATTGCGGCGTGGTGGTGCTCAACGCGAGTTGCATCTGTCGATCGGTGAGATCGCCGTCAAAGTTGCGTTGTGTTTGTCCACCAAATGTGATGCTTGATTGGCGTTGGTAGCGATTGGGATTCGTCCACTGATACAGAATATTTGCGTTCGTCCAAATATAGTCTGTGCGCGTGAGCAACCCTAAGTCATTGTTTTCGAAGCCCGGCGTTCGCGCGTTGAGGCCCAGTTCCCAGAGAAAGTTTCCTGCCTGCTTGGCGATGCGAGAGTAACGACCGGCACCGCGCAGGACGGTCGCGTTTGGATCGTACGCATCGGTCAGAAGTCCTCCAATATCGCGCACGCCTCGATCAGGTCGCTGAAAGTATCGCGCGCTCGAGTTCTTCGGACAGACGTGGCGTAAAAACGCAGTCCATGTTGCGCAACGTCGACGTGGCGATGGCACCGATCACGAGGTTGCCTTGCAGCATGTCCTTCTTCACGCGTCCAACGAAGTAGTTCGTAAGCGGCTCGACGATTTGATGTCTGCGAGTGCCGTCACTCTGCACGAGATGGGCTGTCTCTTCGCGCGTCACCGCGTTCAGCATGCCGATCGTGTATCCGTTAGTCGTGCGTCCCGTGATTTTGCCCGCGCCGAGAATTGTCGATGCGTCTGGAACTTCGACAAATTGACCCTGCGCGAGATCGGCGCCCGAGGGCGGTCGACCTACTCAGCGGGAGTAGAACGCATTCAGCGACGAGACATTAAGGCAAAAGAAGCAATTGAACCCGCCAAAGCTGAACACACCGGCGCCCGACAGAAAAAATGGACGTCGCTCGGGGAACGACTGTTGGAATACGCTTAAGTTGACAACGGCGGGATCGACCTCGACTTGTCCAAAATCCGGATTGAACGTCGCGTCGAGTGTGAAGTTAGGCGTGAGGAGATATTTGAGATCGAGTCCCGCGCGTCCCTTGTACTTTGTACCATCGCGAAAGGGATCGCCGGGCGTGGCTTGTACCGCCGAAGCAACGCTCGCGACGTACGGGAGTAGCTCGAGGTGACTGGTGGCTTGACCGATACGCAATCCGTCCAGGTGCCCAAAGCGCGGCGGTCCACCGCTTTCCGTACGCGGCACATGCGACCATTCGTCTTGCTCGTTGCGCCGTTGAATCCAGCGACGTACCTGCAAGCCCCACGTCTGAATAGAGTCACGCGAAAAGCGAAGTTGGCTAAACGGAATGCGTAGCTCCGCGGTTCAGCCGGCTGAGTCGATGCTCGTCACGACGTCCCATACAGGATCCCAACCAGAATCGCAGCATGAGTTGCCGATGCCGAGCTGGTCTTGTTTTGCGCCCGACGGATTCACCACGAAGAACGCGCGTCCGAGATGATCGTGAAATCCATCAATGACGATTTGCAGCCAATCCGAATCGAAGTTCGCGTCACGTCGAACGATCTGTGTGCGAATCCCGGCTCGGCCTTCGGTGTCGTGCATGCGTGCGCCGATATAGAGCGCGGCGTCGTCAAAGAGAAACCGAACTTCGGTGCGTTGAGTCGCGGGCTTGCCCTGTTCGGGATCGAACTGCGTAAACTCCGTGATAGGCGTTGCTGCCGCCCACGCGGCGTCATTGAGCTTGCCGTCCATCACGACCTCGCTGCTTTTGCGCACCGCAGTTGCCGATGGAACGGGAACAGTGTGGCCAACTCGCAGCGGTGCAGGGACTGAAGGCCCGGAGGGACCCTGCGCGTGTATAATGCAGGGGACGAACATCGCAGCGATGAACGTGCGAAACGACGGGCAGGACCGCAGTGACATAAGTCGAAGCAGTGAAGTGAAGCATGGCGAACGAAAGAGCGATGCAGCTTAGACGGAAGTCGCGTGCAAAAGGTTCAACTCTTGACGTTAGAGAACTGTCAGCCTGCTGGGACTCAGCGGACTTCAGGCGACTTTGGAAGGAGGTTGTATGTCGGACCTATTACGTGGCCACGGTTTGGAGGGTGTGAAGAAAGAGGCCAAGCAGTGGCTGCATGCGCTGCAGGCCAATGACGAAGACGCGCGTGCTCGGCTCGTGCGTGTTGTCCCGCAGGCGCCTGCAGAAGTAACGCTACGCGACGTGCAACA
>JANXUN010000378.1 GCA_025356185.1 Gemmatimonadaceae bacterium | reverse complement strand
TAATCGGCGACGTTGTACTTGGCTGCGAGCGCCGCGTCTTTCTTGGACAGCTCGATGATGACGTCGGCAGTGGACTTGGTGTCAAACACCGGATCAAGCGTTGGCTGCTGCAAGCTGATTTGACCGGTCGTTGTGACCGCGTCACCCCAGCTTTCCAACCAATGATTGTCGGGAAGCACCAAGTCGCACATCGATGACGTTTCGTCGGGCATGCTTGAGAACGACACTTTGAACGGCACCTTCGCGAACGCGTCGGCGAACTTGGCCGACTTTGGCATCGTGTAGGCGGGATTGGCATGACGCACGAATGCGATGCCAACCGAACCTGACGCCATTTTTTGCGTTGCCGCGTTGAGATCGGCGTACGACGACAGTCCGTTGTAGCCGGCGTGTGCGTTGGCGGGCTTGATCGTGATGCCGACGCTGCCCGCTTTCTTATTGATGTCGGCAACCATCGCGCCGCATTCGACGGCATCGGCTGATGTCATGCCGCAAATCGCCATGACGCCGTTGCCCGCGGATTTGATTGCCGCTGCCAACGCTTCGATGGTGGCCGCAGGAACACCCGACGCTTCGGATGCCGCAGCTGCAGTGCCGGCGCCAGTGAGCGCGGCGCAGAACGCCATTTCGCTGCCGGGCTTGGTGGCGATCCACTGATCGGCATTGAGACCGGTGAGTGAACGACGCGCACCGATGTACACCAGCTGCGGCGCGCCTTCGATTTTCGCGCGCGCATCGGCCCAATCGAGCTGCTGTGGAACCGCGTGTCCCCATCCATCAAGGAAATCAGCGCCAAAGCTGACGATCAACTTTGCGGCGGCGAAATCGAGCGCGGGCCATGCAGTACCGTACGCCTTTTGATTTGCGGCAATCGTTGCACTCGGCGCCAACGAATCAACGCTGATGTGCCCCGGCATGCCGTTCGCGCCCAGCCACTGATCGAGAAAGCCCGGAAACGTTCCGGTCTCATGCTGATTGATGAACACACTGTTCGCGGCGGCGCCTTTGCTTTTTGCTTCGCCGATTTTTTGTGCGAGCAGCTCGTATGCCTTGGCCCATGTCGTGGGCTTGAGCGCACTGCCTTCGCGCACCATCGGCGAGCGGTAGCGATCGGGGTTGTACAACCCTTGCATCGCGCTCATTCCCGTGGCGCAGATCGCGCCGCGATTGAGCGGATGGTCGGGGTTGCCCTCGAGCTTGATGGGGCGACCGTCGCGCACTTCGGCCATGACGCCGCAGCCTGTCGCGCACTCCTTGCACGTCGTGGCGTAGTACTGCGACACACCGGGTACGGTGTTATCGGGCGACGTGACGTACGGAATGAGCTTGCCCACCTTTTCGGAGGAGCAGCCCACCACCGCAGTGGTTGCGCTGGTTGCGCCAAGGATTTTGAGGAAGTCTCGGCGCTTGACGCCGGTCCCCGTTTCAGTGCTCATGCAGTCACTCCGCTCCAGGCGGCAACACAAACGGTGTGACGTGCACGATGCACGTCACACGTTTGCGGTCGAGGGGGGTCAGTAGTGGCAAACCGCGCAGTCGTAGCGTGCCTTTTTGATTGGCATCGCTTCGATCGCTGGCGTGAGGGCAATTCCGGCAGCCTTTGCGCCTTCGGTGGGCTTGTAGCCGTTCACATGGCAGTTCACGCACCAACCCATGTTGAGCGACTTGGCCTGTTGCACGGGGACGTAGTTGGTGTCGGGTCCCTGCGCGCCCTGCTTTTGGATATCACCGTGACACGATTGGCAGGTGACACCAGCGTTCACGTGACGGAAGTGCGGAAAGTGCACGTACTCGGGAACCTTGTGCACGCGGTTCCACGGAATCGGCAGTCCTTTGTTGTAATACGCGGCGACCTTTTGAATTTCTTTCGATCCCGTTTTGACAACGACGTGACAGCCCATGCAGGTCTGACCTGAGGGGATGCCGGGATCGGGAGATTTGTTGGCCGCGTTATGGCAGTAGAGGCAGTTCATGCCCGCCTTCGCAACGTGCGGTGCGTGCACAAACTTGACCGGTTGTTCGACGCGCAGTCCTTGCGACGACGATGCACCGCTGTACGCCGACAACATCGCGGCGGCAGCAGCAAGTGCGAGAAAACCGGGAATGACCGTCCACTTCTTCTTGACCGTCATGTACGTGAGCCGGGGTGGCGATGGATGATGCCGCATTGCACACACGACTCGTGAAAGCCGGTGTCCAACTGGATTTTGCAAGCGCGAAGTATGTTCCGCACCGTATTTGTACGCAAGTGGCGCAAGCCACTGTGCAGCGATGATTTACGTGTTGTTTTTGGCGAATGCGGAAAGGGTGTGTCCGTCGGCAAATTCGGCGAATGTTTTGTGCGGTTTTTCGGTGTCGGGAAGCAGGTCGATGAGTGCGTGAATTTGTTGGGAGAGTCGCATTGGCCACCATGTGCTCACGGCCAGTCGCTCCGCGCCAAGGGTGTTTACGAGATGCTCGAAATGGTCTTCGGGAGGGCCCCAGAGCCAGTGCGCGTCGTAAAAGACGCGGGATTGCTCGTCGGGGGTGAGTCCCCAATGAGTTTCTTCGATGAGTTCGCGACCGGCGCCGGCTATGAGCAGGGTCGTTTTGGCGTGCCGAGCGATTCCGCGAACGGTGGCGGCGGAGACGTCGGCGGCGCCGTCGATTGCGTGGCGCTGGCGGAGGTCTTCGAATTTTGTGGTGACGTGCATGACCAGCGCCGATTGCTTGCACGCGTGCGCCAGTTCGGCCAGCGCCGTGTGGTTGGGGCCAAGGCCCCACTGCCCCGGGTAGACGCGGACGGCCGGTGCGCCTTCGTTTTGCGCCTCGGCGAGTTGGTGTTCCCAGCCGGGCCAGTCGGGGCGGACGATTGGCGCCGGGTGGAGTCTTTCGCGGAACGGAGCGAGCGCTTTGAACAGCGCGCGATTGGACGGGACGGGGTCGCGGTGGAAGGCGCCAGGCAGGTGGCCGACCCACGCGCCGGAGAATCCTTCGCGGTCGAGCACGCGGACGAGAATTTCGGGATCGGGGTGCGGGACTTCGCGGTACGGGTAGCCGCCGATCCACGCGGTGACGTCGATGGGTCGCGAGTCGGCCGTCATGCGGTGCCTCCACGCTTTTCGGTCGACGAGGCGCTGCCATGCGAGGCGTTGCCCTGCGGCGCATTTGCGAGCGCCTCGGTGAACGCGTGCGGCGGGAAGATGCGTTGCGCGTTGCGCCAAGTGATGTCGGCGATGTCGTTCGCAGACGCGCCGATGTGTTGCAGTGCGCGCAGTTTCGTGAGACCCGTGCACAGCGTGATGTCGGCGCCCCACACAAGGCGCTGCGCGCCAACGGCGGTTAGCGCTTCGTCAAGCATGCCGCGATCGATGCCGCTGCCGGAGAGGTCGAGAACGATGTTGTGGTGATCGCGCACCGCGGGAAATGAATGCGCGTAGTCGCCTCCGCCACCGATGTGCGCGAG
>JANXUN010000377.1 GCA_025356185.1 Gemmatimonadaceae bacterium | reverse complement strand
GTCCGCCGAAAAGCATGTTCGCCAACGCGACGTCGCGCAACGAGCGCACCGCGAGCGCGGGATTCGTTGACGGATCATCGAGGATTTCGTGCCCGCGTCGCCGGATCGGTGTGAGCATCATACTAGTGCTCCAGTGCCGCGTAACCGCCGCGATAGTAGAGCAGAGGGCGCGCATCGTGCGCCGCGCCCGCTTCAACCTCGCCCACGACAATCACATGATCGCCCGCGTCGTGACGCGTGATGATGCGACACTCGAGATGCGCAAGTGCGCCGTCAAGCAACGCGTTGCCAAACCGACCGCGTGTACTGGGCAAATCCGCAAAGCGGTCGTCGAGCTTTCCCGAAAATCGGCGACTCAGCGACTCTTGCGCGTCACTCAAGACGTTGACTGAGAACGTTTCTGCAGCGCGCATAACCGACGCCATGGTGGCATCGTTCGCAATGCAAATGAGGACGAGGGGCGGTGACAAACTGAGCGACGAAAATGCGCTGACCGTCATGCCGTGATCGCGCTTGTGCGGGTCAACAATGGTGACCACGGTGATGCCCGTCGTAAATCGTCCGAGTACCGCGCGAAAGAGATCAGCGTCGATCGACATAGCCGGCACGGTTAAAAGAAATTGATTGGCTCGCCACTGCCCGCGCGGCGCGCCACAGTGTGCGTGGCGACAGCATCGCCGACGCTGGTACAAAATCACCGGTAATGCCGATAAGCAAATCCGAAAGATCGCGGTTACGGCTCAGCACACGCGCCGCAGCGTTCATGAGCTTTGGCGAAGATACCGCGAGACCGATGAGCCGCTCGACCCGCCACTTCCCGATAAACGAATCCCGTCGCGCGCGTTCGTACCCGCCCAACGCGAGTGCGGAGCGCGCTGCACTGCTGGCGCGAACCGCCTCATGCACAAACGGTGCGAGTAATTCACCGCCCACGAGCGCGGAGTAAATGCCCTCGCCAGTGAACGGATCATAGAAATCCGCCGCGTCACCCACCAACGCGACGCCGGGGGCCCACGCGCAGCGCGCGCGCGATGCAAACGGCCCCGTCGCGTGCACTGCGCTCACACGATGCGCCGATCGAAATCGCGCTGCGAGCACCGAGTGCCTCGAGATCCATGCATCAAGAAACGCAGTGGGATCGCCGTGCATGGCCTTCGCGTCGTGCGCGTTAATAACGAGCGCGACGTTTGTCACCCCATTCGCGACATCGGCAAGCCCAACGTAACCGTGCGAGGTGACATGCATCTCGCCCAACGATGTCATGTCCGCGACATCCCGATAGTGCGCAACCAGCGCGACGCGCTTGGGCCAGCGTGCGTGGCGCGCGAGCCCCACTCGACGCGCAATCACCGAGCGCAGGCCGTCTGCGCCTACCACCATCGATGACGTAAGCTCACAGGACGCGTTGTCGTGCTGCAATCGCACGCCGCTGACGCTACCGGTGCCGTCGCGCAACACGTCGGTCACTTTCGCACGCTCAATCACGCGAACCCCCGCAGCGCGAGCACGCTCCAACAGCGTTGCGTCAAGCACCATGCGCGTGATCCCCAAGCCCCGATCGCGAAATCCGCGAAAGCCGTGACGCGCGACAAACTCACCGCGAATCTGATCGCCCGACGGTGCATTGACGACCATACCCGTCAACGGAGCCGCCTGTGATTCGAGCAACTCCAGCGCACCCATCGCCGACAAAATGCGCGCGCCCTCTGGGCTTACATACTCGGCGCACGGCTTGCTGCGCGGAAATTCGGCGCGGTCGAGCAACGTGACGTCGAGTCCCAACTGCGCGCAGTGCCACGCCGCTGAGGCGCCGGCGGGTCCCCCGCCAACGACGAGCACCTGCGTTGAGCGAGGGAGCGCATGAATCGTCATAATGCCAACCTAACGCGAAAGCGCGGCTGACTGATCCATCAGAATGCACTCGGCAGCGTTCGATCAAGCCCTGCAGCGACTATTGCGCCCGCTATCGTGCAGAACAGGTTCACCACGTCATTGTCCAACCGCGCCATCCCTCCAACGAGTACGGTGGACGTACCGCACACGTGTATCATCTGCTCCGTCTCCTCGCCGCAGGACGGACATTTGCGCCGCTCTTGCACGAAGGCGCCAACCACCGTGTCGATTGTAGCGCCCGCCACGCCGCCAATGCACACGGTGATTGCCTGAGACGGTAAGACGACGCCGAGCGTCGCCGCGAGG
>JANXUN010000261.1 GCA_025356185.1 Gemmatimonadaceae bacterium | reverse complement strand
GAGTCGACGGCGAGCGCAGTATCGCGGAGATAGTCCGCGTACAAATAACGAACGCTCGCGCCGGCAATCACGTCGCCACTCAGATTGCGCACGATGGCGGCGACTGGTGCAACAACGCCGTCAATGTTGCGCAGCGTGTCGCCAATCACCACAGATGGCGAGGGCAGGGCAGAGAGTTCGATAGCCGCAGGAACATCGGGGGCCGAGCCAACTTGGGCACAACCCACCGCAAACGGCAATACGACAAAACGAAAACCGATAACAACGACACTGGTGAAACGGGAAATGATATTGGACACCGGATGTCCAGAATTCCAACTCCTTGCCCGTTTCACGAGTATCGTCGGAATCGTTTCAGCGTAGTCCGAGCAGTTCACGCGAACCGCTCCGCCAACAGCATGGCCAAATTCACATACGCCTGAGCCGCCGGATCCGATGGTACCTTAAGCACCACGGGCTGACCGGCGGCAAACGCATCCGCTGTGGCGGGCGTGCGCGGAATGGGTTTCTCAAACACCAAATGCTTGGGCAAATGCTCACGCACATAGTGCACGACGCGTTCCGTCGCTTGACTCCCCGCCTCGTGCATCGTGAGCAAAATCCCCTCTAACGTGAGTTCAGAATTCTCGGCGATCAGTTCCTGAATCGCGCGGAGAATCTGTGGCGTGGTCTGCAGCGCCAACGGTTCGCACTGGAGCGGCACCAAAACGTGCTGACTCGCCGCCAACACGCGTCGCGTAATCACACCCAGCCCTGGAGGCGTATCTACCACCACCACATGACAACGTTCCCGCGCGATCGCTAACAGCTCGGCCAGTACGTTCGATTCTCCGATGCGCTGCTGAAACGCGGTGTGATCGGAACTATCACTCACGCTGCCCGCCAATATCACGCGCAGCCATGGCAGCGCAGTGGGCAAAATCACATCGCGCAGCGACCGTTCACCGCGTAGATAGTCGTCAAAGCCAACCGTCGGATGACCCGGCCGCAGTCCAACGCCATAGCGCACCGCGCCCTGAGGATCCGCGTCAATGAGCAGCGTCTTAAGTCCGCGTCGCGCAAATGCCGCCGACAAATTGACGGCCGTCGTCGTTTTGCCAACACCGCCTTTTTGACTCACAATCGACAGCACACGACCCACGTCAGCTCTCTCCGTGTTCGGTCATCGCGTTGTCTCCCCTCTCACTCCCATCTCCAGTCTTACCCTCACTCCCATCTCCCGTCTTACCCTCTCTCCCGTCTCCTGCCGTTCCACTCCCGTCTCCCGTCAACCCGTCTAACGTCTTCTGCGCGTGCGCACGAAATTTCGTGGAGGCCGCATCACTATCCGCGCTGTTGCGCAGAAATGCATCGAGGTGCAAACCCGCGTGCGCCGTATCACCGCGCTTCAGCAACAGAAACGCGAGTCCGTAGTGCGCACCAGCAAGCGATGGATCGATCTGCAACGCCCGACGATACGTGCGAATCGCTTCTTCCGGCTGTCCCGTTTTCGAGAATGCGATGGCGATGTTCTGCAACACGCGCAAGTCGTCTGGTCGCTCACGTAACGCCAAACGATACGATGTCAGGGCGTTCGGAAAATCGCCGCGTGCTTCGAGAGCAAGCGCTTCAGCAAGGAAATCCGTTGTGCGCGAATTACGCGCGGACGTGCCGCCAAAAATGCGGCTCCACCAAGTCATGCGCTCGCGGCGGATCGGAGTTGGTGAGTGAGAAGCAACGCGTGAGATGCGCAAAGCTATCCGAGGGTCGCGTCCCCAACAAGTCACGACAACATGTCGATCACTGATGCACGTGCAACGCTGCTGGCCCTTACAATCACGTCACGCTACACTCCACAGCAGCGATACAAAACCGCCACCGCACAGGAGGGAGTATGGTCCAGCGCCCCACGTATGCTCCCGATCCGTCCAAAGGCGTGCTGCTCGTCGATTGGCCGCTGTTCGGAGAACTGTCTCGAGCGCTCGCGCTCA
This sequence comes from Gemmatimonadaceae bacterium, assembly GCA_025356185.1. Lineage (GTDB taxonomy): Bacteria > Gemmatimonadota > Gemmatimonadetes > Gemmatimonadales > Gemmatimonadaceae > Gemmatimonas. The sequence goes on along the minus strand of JANXUN010000261.1, from coordinate 702 downwards.
AGGTCGCACGCGCCTGGCAGCCAGAACTGGTGATCGGTATCGCCACCGCGGGCGTCGTACCCGGCGCAGCTATCGCCGCCATTCTCGATCTGCCATTTCACTCCATTCTCGTATCGCGCCGCTACAACACCGACACCATTCGCGAAACACCCGCGGTGTTTGGCGCTGCGCCACCCGATGCGCGCCACAAGCGCGTACTCGTCGTGGATGAGACGTGCGATTCCGGCGACACTATACGCTTAGCCGTCGCGGCGATCGTCAACGGCGGCGCCCGCGAAGTAAAAACAGCGGTGAGTTTTAAGACGGGACTCTACGCGCCCGACTTTCACGCGCTCGCGACACAAAGCGCTATTGTCCTACCGTGGGACCGCGAAATTCTTGAGGGCGACACGCTGGTGCCAAACCCCAAGTACGACGGCCTACTGTAAGTCCCCCGAATCACGAGACCGATCACTCGCAACTCGGCCGTTCAAACTGGCAACTCCCAACTCGCAACGGACATCTGTGAACTGCGGTTGGGCCAAGCCTCTCCGATGTCGCCGTTACTCCGCGCTCAGCGCCGCCCGCTCGTACGACACGCCCCGCCCCATCGCCTCGTGCACATACCCCAGCACGTCGACCGAGCCCAGTAAAAACCGACAGCGCGCCGCGCCCGCCGCTCGACATTCCACTTCGAGCACCGCAATCGGCGCGTCTGCAACG
>JANXUN010000235.1 GCA_025356185.1 Gemmatimonadaceae bacterium | reverse complement strand
ACCTGTTCGCGCGCACGTCGTCGACGATCGTGACCAGTGCCACATTGGCAACCGACGAGGGCTTTGCGTTTCTCGAGCAACGGTTGGGCATTGATGAACTCAAGCAGCCGCACACGGCTGCCGCGTATCCTTCGCCCTTTGACTATCCGCGTCAAGCGTTGTTAGCCGTGCCCACCGACTTGCCAGCACCCAATCAAGATCCGCGTGCGCATTTGAGCGCGGTGGTCACGCATTTGCGCGATCTGGCTGGCGCAAGCGACGGTGGCATTTTTGCGCTGTTTACGAGTCATCGCGATGTGCGAGCCGTTGCAGAGCAGTTACGAGACGAGGGATACGGTGCGCGCTGGCCCTTGTTGGTGCACGGCGAAGAGCCGCGGGATGTTTTGTTGCAGCGATTTCGCGACAGCGGGCGTGCGGTGTTGCTGGGCACCGCGACATTTTGGGAAGGGGTCGATGTACCGGGCGATGCACTGCGGGGGTTACTGATTGCCAAGTTGCCATTTCGCGTGCCCACCGAGCCGATGGTTGCCGCGCAGTGCGAGGCGATCGAGGCGCGCGGTGGCAATTCGTTCGGCGAGTTCATGCTGCCGCATGCATCTCTGCGACTCAAGCAGGGATTTGGCCGACTAATTCGCACCGCGACGGATCGCGGCGTGGTAGTGCTTAGCGATCCTCGCGTGTTAACCAAACGATACGGTCGAGAGCTGTTGAACGGCCTGCCGCCAGCCAAGAGGATTTCCGGTGCATGGTCGCAATGTCGTGTCGCGATCGCCAAATTCTACGGCATTAATCCGTAGAAAAAGACGGACAGAATTTCGACACCCAAACCGAGTACCGAGTACTCAGCGGCCGCCTTCGTGAACGCTCCACGCCAGATGGTGTTTGTTGGTCGCAACTACGTCGAACACGCGCGCGAAATGGGCAACGACGTGCCCAAGCAGCCGATGTTGTTTCTCAAACCACCGTCGTCGATCATCCGTGATGGCGAGTCGATCGTGTTGCATACAGTCTCATCGCACATCGAGCAAGAAGGGGAGATCGGGCTGGTACTCGGTGGTCGGCTGCACAAAGCCAACGAAGCGGAGGCGATCGCGGTACTGTCTCACGTGGTCGCGATCAACGATGTGAGCGCTCGCGATTTGCAGAAGTCAGACGGGCAATGGGCGCGCGCAAAGGGGATGGACACGTTTTGTCCCATCGGTACACCAGCGCCCGCACCGGCGGATCTTACGGCGCTCAGCATTGTCACCACGGTGAACGGTGTCGAGTGTCAGCGTGCGAAGTCGACCGACATGGTGTTTTCGATTCCCACGCTGCTGGCGTACATTTCGCAGTACATCACCCTGCAAGCGGGCGATATCGTGGCCACAGGCACACCAGCGGGGACGAAAAAGCTGGCACCGGGTGACGTGGTGACCGTCGAGCTGTTTGGATCTACGGGCTTACTCAGCCGCGTGTCAAATCCTGTCGTTGCAGGCACCTGAGCCTCCCAAAGGGGTAACACTCGCTCCATGAGCAAACCACCGCGCGTGCCATCGTCGCCTGAACGCTCTGACGTGCCCGATTCGGGGACGTCGCGCGCAGCGACCGACCGGCGAGTGCGACGGCGTGCGATCAGCGAACGGGCGCGACTTGGGGGCTCGGAAAAGCCGAAAAAGTCGCCGCGCGCCATGGCCGTGTCGGTACTGCTGCACCTTGGTGTTGCAACCATCATGCTGCAGTTGCTCACGTTTGGCCACGGACTGTCGTCGTTCCTCGACTTCGCCAAGACCAAGAATCAAAAGGAAGAACGGATCACCTTCGTCGCGACCGATCCGCCAAAGCCGAAAATCACGGTTGCTGTAAAGCCCGTCACCAAGCCGCAGCCCAGCGCACCTGACTTTGCCCCGCTGCTCACCGCACCGTCGTCGGTGCCGCAGGGCACGCCAACGACTACTGCTGCTCGCACAGACACGGGCAGCGGCGCTCGACCGACCGGCGCAGGCAACGGAGTAGGAGCGGTGGACCCCGATTTGCGCGGGGTCAAGCCGGATTACAATGACCCTCGCATCTGGCAGGCGCCTACGGGAAATACCGTGGCACCTTCGCGCACTGGCTCGGAGCGCTTGGACAGCGTCATGGGTTACGCCATTGGGATGGCGCGTGACTCGCTCGATTCGCTTGCCCGTGCGCAGGGCAAGTACGATCGGAAGCCGGGCGACTGGACCAAGACCGACAAAAACGGCAACAAGTGGGGATGGGACGGTACGGGAATTCGCTTAGGAAAGATGGTGATCCCGAACGCGTTGCTTGCACTGCTCCCCATGAATGCACAGAAAGGAATGTCCGGCAATTCGATTGAATTCGATCGCGAGCGTCGGCTCGCGCTTGCGCGCACGGACATTCAGCGGATGTCCGAACAAACGCTGGGCGATCGTGAATTCAAACAGTTGGCGTCGGAGCTTCGCGATCGACGCGAACGTGAGCGTCGTGATCGCCTCAAGGCGCCGAGCGCCACGATCGCACCGGCGCCCGTTGTGACGCCGCCCGACAAGAAGTAATCGCGCGGCGTTACGTCGCGAGATACGCGACGGCTGCATCAAGTCGACGCAGCGAACGTTCGCGACCGATGTACTGCAGCACCTCAAAGATGCCTGGACTCACCGTCAGTCCCACGAGTGCGACGCGCAGCGGCTGAAAGATTTTGCCGCCGGAGATTCCAAGTTCGTCGGCGAGTGCGCGCAGCGATTCTTCCATTCCGGCCAACTCCCACGAATCGAGTGCGCCCAATCGCGCGCGCGTAGCGGCTAAGATTTTTGACGCTGACTCGGCGTCACGCCACTGCTTGCTCACCGCTTCGGGGTCGTACTCGACCGTCTCGTGAAAATACGGTGCGGCTTGACGTACGATGTCGTCGATTGTGCGTGAACGCACGCGCAACAAGTCAAGCAGTCCGACGTACCACGTGTGGCGGGCGTTGAGCTCGTCTGCGCGAATGTATCCTGCGCGCACCAACGCTGGCGCGACGACTGGCGCCAACTCTTCGAGCGGCACGAGCGCGAGATGCTGGCCGTTCATCCATTCAAGTTTTTTCGTGTCGAACACCGCGGCTTTTTTGTGCAGCCCATCGGTATCGAAGCGCTCGATCAGCTCTGGCAGTTGCATCACTTCGAGATCTGAACCCGGCGACCATCCCAGCAGCGCCAAGAAATTGAGCATCGCACCCGGCAACAGGCCGAGGTACTGATAATCGCCAACGGCGGTCGCGCCGTGGCGTTTGGACAGCTTTTTACCGTCGGCGCCGAGAATCATCGGCACGTGCGCAAACTGTGGCAGCGGCGCACCCAGCGCCTGATACAACAGGATTTGTTTGGGCGTGTTCGAGATGTGATCATCGCCACGCATCACCATCGTGATGCGCATGTCGATGTCGTCCGATACCACGGCGAGGTTGTACACCGGCGTTCCGTCGGAACGCAGAATGATAAAATCTTCGATGTCTTTATTCGGAAACGCGATGCGCTCGTGCACGAGATCGTTCCACTCGGTCACACCGTCGGGCACCCGAAAGCGAATCGCGTACGGCGCGCTTGATGCCAACTTGTCGGCGAGATCACGCTCGCTGAGTTCGGCCATCGACCGATCAAACTTGAAGGCGTCACCGCGTGCTTCGGCCTCGGCGCGCAGGCGATCAATCTCACTGGGCGGTGTGAAGTCGCGATATGCACTGCCGTTTTCAAGCAGGCGATGCGCGTCGGCGTAATGGCGCGCCGAATTGGCGCCTTGATACACGACGTCTTCATCCCACGTGAGTCCTAACCACGTGAGGCCGTCGAAGATTGCGCGCGTGCTTTCGTCGGTGCTGCGCGCGCGATCGGTGTCTTCTACCCGCAGGAGAAACACGCCGTCGTATTTGCGCGCGTACAACCAATTGAAGAGGGCAGTGCGGGCACCGCCCACATGCAACGAACCCGTTGGCGACGGCGCAAATCGTACGCGCGGTCGAACAGCAGCTGACGTCATAAGCACACCGGACCGTGAGGTCGCGAAACCGATCGAAAGAAACGCGCGTCTGCAGCTGTGCATCAGACGATCGCGGAAAACACAACGCGGGTTCGCTGACGCTGCAGCGAACCCGCGAAGCGGAGAGGGAGGGATTCGAACCCTCGATAGAGGTTGACCCCCTATGCCGGTTTAGCAAACCGGTGCCTTCAGCCTCTCGGCCACCCCTCCGTGACGGCCTGCTAAATACGCAAACCACCAGACTGCGAAATGTGATCGGCTGAAGGGTGCTGGTCAACCGGGAATGCCATCCGTTACGGCTTCTTCGCGG
>JANXUN010000032.1 GCA_025356185.1 Gemmatimonadaceae bacterium | reverse complement strand
GACCCATGCGATTCGCCCTCTCAACCCGAGTGAACTGACGATGCACGCGATCCGTTCGCTCAAATCCATTCAGCTCGACGCGCTCCGCGAAACCGCCAACGTCGGAGGGGACGGCAGCAACATCATGCCGAGAAAATCGCTGAGCGCGTTCATGTACGCGCCGCTCAAGATATTGCCGGCTTCCTTGATGGCGGACGCTTCCAATTCACCGAGTGCCATCGACGAGCCCACTGGGCGATGGAGCATGAGCTCGACCAATCGCATCACCGTCGGGCGCGGGAACACCAAAAGTGTGCGTCCACTCAGATCGCCAAGCATGTGCATCAGCACCGCCGCAACCGGTTCTTCGGACGGCGCAATTTGCGCTGGCAATTCTTCGATGCTCGCGACGGTGATCGACGGCACCTTGATCATGATGGTGCTGCCCGTCAGTTGCGACAACGCCGTCGCCGCGTGTCCCGCGCCGATGTTGGCGGTTTCGCGGAGCGCGTCGAGCTGAATGGATTTGAGCGAACGGATCGCGTGCATCGTCAGTTCACTCGGGTTGAGAGGGCGAATCGCATGGGTCGAACATCACGTGAGGCTGCCAAGATCGACGATGAGCGCAGGGGTCCCGTCACCGAGTACCGTCGCGCCGCTAAACCACGGTGGACTGCCGCGGACCGCATCGAAGGGTTTCACCACGATGTCCTGCTGCGCGACGAGCGCGTCGACTACGACGGCGGTGCGTCGGCCGGCCACGTCGACGACCACGATGTAGGCGTCTTCGAGCTGATGTGCCTGATCGAATCGGTCGCGCGCGTGCACCAACGGGACCAGTTCGTCACGCAAGTTGAGCGCCTCGCGTTCCCGGTGCGTGAGTATCATGCCCGCGTCGTACGCAAGGACTTCAACCACGTGCGCGGCGGGTATCGCGTACGATGCTGCGTTGACGGTGACGATGAGCGCGCGAGTGATCGCGACGCTCACGGGCAGCCGCAACGTGAACACGGTGCCCTGCCCGTGCAGTGTCTCGAGTGACAGCACGCCACCCAGCGCGCGTACCCGCGTCGCCACCACGTCTACGCCGACGCCGCGACCGGAAATCGCACTGACGGACGCTTTGGTCGAAAAGCCCGCGTGCGCGAGCACCTGCAGTAGCGCGTCGTCATCGAGCGAGCGTACGCTTTCGGACACCACGCCCAGCGCGTGTGCGCGTCGTAAGATCGCGTCACGATCGATACCGTTGCCGTCATCTTCGACCTGAATTACGACGGCGGCGCGGTCACGCACTGCGCGCAGAACGAGCACACCGCGCGGTGCTTTCCCCGCGGCGCGACGTACCTCGGGCGACTCGATGCCGTGATCGAGCGCGTTGCGCAACAGGTGAACGATGGGATCTCCAATGGCGTCGAGCAACGCGCGATCCAGTTCGATTTCCCGACCTTCGGCCACAAACCCGACATCCTTTCCTAACTCCTGCGCGATATCTCGCACCAGTCGCGGAAAGCGATCGAATACCTGACTTACCGGCACCATACGCGCCTGCATGACTTCTTCTTGCAAGGCGCTGATGAGTCGCGCAGTTTCATGCGCGGTACGCGTCAGCACGCGTGACGAACCGTGATCGTGTTCTTCGGCGACGCGCAACAGGCGATCGCGCGTGATGACCAGCTCACCAACCAAATCCAGCAGCGTGTCAAGTCGACGGCGGTCGACACGAATCGTCTGCATCACGTCGGTGGTGGACGTCACGATACTGGCAGCGGCAATTGGTTCGACGTGAACGTCGTCGACGTCGCCGGTCGCGCGCACCGCAGTCTCAATGGTTTTCGCGTCCACCGTGGAGTTGAGTTGCACGGTGAAACGCCCGTCGAATTGCTCCGACGTCCATGTCTCTTGCGATGGCGAGACGTGTCGCACGGCGCCAAGTCCACGGCATCGTGTGAGGACCATCAACGCGCGCACGCCCTTGAGTGGACAATCTGCGGTAAGCCGTACGATGATGGACACATTTGGTGCGCCGCCCACGGGTGACTCACCGTTCGTCTTGCTGTCCGTCACCAGCGGACCGCGCGACTCGATGCGCGCCACGGCAACTTTGTCGGGCGACAACGCCTGCGCGACCAGCCGAGCGCGCAGCGAGCTCACGACGTGCGACACGTCGTCACCACGCCCCTGCACGGCGTCGTTCACGCTCGCACGAAGCGTGTCGACCGTTTCAAAGAGCAGTGACAGCAGCGCGGCGTCGCGCCCGACGTGCCCTTCGCGCAACTGATGCAGCAGCGACTCGAGTGCGTGCGCGAGTTGCTCAACCGCGCGATACCCCATCGCCGCCGCCATCCCCTTCATCGAATGCGTGCTGCGAAAGAGCGTCGCGACGTGTGCGTCGTCGTGATCGCGCTCGTACGCCAGCACGCACGCGTCAAGTTCGGCTAAATGCTCGTGTGCTTCCGTGCGAAAGAGATCGGCGTAGCGCGTGTCATGCATTGATCACGCACGGCTTACGCCGCAAGTACGCGGTTCACCGCTTCGAGCACGCGACTGGGCTGAAACGGTTTCACTACAAAGTCTTTCGCACCGGCCTGGATCGCTTCGACAACCAATGCTTGTTGACCCATGGCACTGCACATCAAAATGCGCGCCGCGGGATCGGACTTCGTGATCTCACGCACCGCATCAATGCCGCCCATATCGGGCATCACGATATCCATGGTCACGAGATCAGGGCGTAGCAATCGGTACTTCTCGACGGCCTGCACACCGGTCTCGGCTTCGCCAACAATTTCAAAACCCGCTTGTTGGAGAATGTCGCCGACCATCGTGCGCATAAAAATCGCGTCATCGCAAATCAATACCGTGCGGCTCACCGTCCCATCTCCGCGCCAGAGAGCAGATGCGGTGCGCAGAGTGCGACCGCGTCGAGAGCCGCGACGCGCGTGGACAAGTGGGTGTCGGATCCGTCATCCGAAACGAACTGCGCGCGCACATCGCGAACTGCATCCACGGCTAACCCGATCAACCGAGAGCCATGCTCGATGAGGACGACCGACGACGACGTAACGGCACGCGCAGTGCCTAGGAGAACGGAAAGTTCCAGCACTGTAACGACGGCGCCCCGCACATTGATGATGCCACGCATGACATTCGGTGCGCCGGGAACCGTCGTAAAACGTTGCGCCCGCACAACCTCACGCACTTGCTCGACCGCAATTCCGTACAACAACTCCCCCACCTGCACGACGAGCACTTGCGCCTGCTCCCCGTCCGACTCGCTGTCGCTAGCGGTCGTCGGGTTCTGGCGTGGGCTGGTCGGTTGCGCGGTAAAAGCCGAAGACATCGAGCGGATCTGGATGGGTTGCGAGTTCGGTCATGCCGCTCATAGCCACGAGCGACTTTTTGAGATCGTCAGGAAGCGGCGAACGCAAATCCAACGGCTCGCCGGTGATCGGATGCCGAAAGCGCAGCCACGCCGCATGTAAAAAGTGCCGCTTGCCCGGCAACTCCACCAACCGACGACCTCCACCGCCTCCGTAAGTATCGTCACCAACGACCGGATGCCCCACAGACGCCAAGTGCACGCGAATCTGGTGTGTGCGTCCGGTGTGCAAATGCGCGCGTAGCAGGTCGACCGAATCGAATCGCGCCAATCGCGTGAAATCGGTTTTCGCGGCCTTCCCTGTTTGGACGACTGCCATACGTGTCCGGTCTCGCGGGTCGCGATCCAACGGCTGATTGATCGTGAGCTCGTCGGTCTTGAGGTGGCCCCAACTGACCGCGGCATACCGACGGGTGATCCGACGCGCCGCCAGCGCGGTACTGAGCGAGCGGTGCGCTTGTTCATTCTTGGCGACCAGCAATAGTCCCGATGTGTCCTTGTCGAGCCGGTGCACTAACCCCGCGCGCTCAGGCCCCGTACCGGGCGACAACGGCTCGCCTCGCCCCATCAGCGCATTCACGAGCGTCCCTGTCCAATTGCCAGGCGCCGGGTGTACAACCATTCCCGCAGCCTTGTCGACGACGACCATGTGCTCGTCTTCAAAGACCACCGATAGCGGAATGTCTTCGGCGAGAATATCGCGACCGGGCGGCGGAGGAATGATCACGATCAGCGCGTCACCAGACTCGCACCGATACGATGCCTTTTCGCGCTTCGTATTGACGACAACTTGACCGTTCGCGATCAACGTCGCCGCGTGTGTCCGAGACAATTCACACAGTCGCGATACCACGAGGTCGAGGCGTTCACCGGTCGACTCATCGTCGATGGTGAACTCGTGAGTCTCACCCGGCGTCGGAGTCGACGCTTCTCCGAGCTCGTCGTTTTTGGCGGACCCGTGCTGCCGCGTCACGCGTTGGTCTGGCGTTCAGCCCGTTCGCCGAGCGCGTTGGCGCGCGCATGTTGCGCGCGCTCCTGCTGCCACAGCGCGAAAATGAGACAGCATGCACCGATTGTCACCGCAGAATCGGCAAGGTTAAATGTCCAGAATCGCATGTCGCCAATTCCCACGTCAATGAAATCGACAACGCCTTCGCGATGCCGAATACGATCTAACAAATTGCCGATAGCGCCGCCGACTACAATCGGCACACCAATTGCCGCCACTCGCGACACGCGCGTGAGATCAGCGGTCGCGCGCAACAGCACGACGACTATGACCACGCTCAGTGCGCCAAAAATCCATCGCGATCCGGGACCAACGTGCATGCCGAATGCGGCACCCGGGTTGTACGCGAGCGTAAATCGCAGCACGTCGCCCGCGATGCGATGCGGAACGTGCATCGGCGAGAGCGATTCGACCGCCATTGACTTGCTGACGAAGTCCAGTGCGATCACGGCGACAGCAATCGCCCAGAACTGCCACGTGGTGAATGCCGGAGACTGCGCTGAACGGTCGTCGTGAGAAGACAGGGTCATGACTGTGGACGAGGAAGATCGGCGACGTCTGCGCTCACCGCAGTCGGTAACGGTTCGTGCGCAGACTCATGATGCTCTTCGCCCCAGAGCACCCACGCGAGCAAAAATGCGCCGCCACTCACCGCCATGTCGGCCACGTTGAACGTCGGCCAGCGGTGCATGCCCACGCCGACATCGAGAAAATCCACGACGCCCAAGTCCGAGCGCACGCGATCGAGCAGATTGCCAATCGCTCCGGCAGCGACGAGTGCGATCGCAAACGTGCGTGCGCGTTGCGACTCGAGCGTTTGCTGATATAAGCGCCACAGAATGATCAACGCGCCTACCGTCAGCGCCATGAAGATCCAACGCGAATAGTCGCCCAAGTACAATCCAAACGCTGCACCCGGATTGTACACGAGGGCGAACTTGAGTGCGTCGCCGACGATCGACTGCGGCATGCCATTCGGTGGCAACATCGACGCAGCCAACAGCTTCGTCGCGAGATCAATCGCGACGACCACCCCCAACACGACCGACGCGCGAAGTGCTTTCACCTCACGACTTTTTCGACGTTTCCTCGCGCTGCTTGCACGCGATACAGAAGCGCGCGTGCGGCAATGCGTCGAGACGCTCGAACGCGATGTCTTCACCACATTGATGGCACTTGCCGAACGTCTCGGGCGACTTGTACAGTCGACGTAACGCTTGATCGATGTGCCACAAAAAGCGCCCTTCTTGCGAGGCGAACAAGAACGCCTTCTCACGCTCCATGGCGTCGGTTCCTTGATCGGCCATATGGAACGAGTACGCGCTCGTTTCGGTGTCAGACGCTTCGCCGTTCGGACCGAAGGTATCGCCGTGGTGGCCGAGCTCTTTGATCACGCGCCGACGCTCTTCGAGCAGGCGCTTTTCAAAGTGCGCGAGCTGTTTTTTGGGCATCGGCTTGGACTTTTTGCCGTCCTTCGATGCCGCGTTCGTACCCGCCATCAGACGCCTTCCTTTCTGAGCGCCAAGTGTACGGACTGTCCTTCGACGTCCACCACTTGTGTCGCGGTCCACATGTTGTCGTTTGCCGGCGCGCCAAACGTCGTGCCGGTTTCTGCCCCAACAAGAATACGAATCGCAAGCACCTCGTCGGCGATGCGTTCCTTGTACAACGTCACAGCGGCATGCAGTGTGTCGTCGTCCGTTGCGGCACTCGACACCGCCAGCACAATGCGATCGCTGACGTCCAGTTTCGCTTCTTTTCTCAGACGCTGTACCCTGCTCACGATCTCTCGTGCCAGTCCTTCCGCGCGAAGCTCCGGCGTGATGGTCGGATCGAGAGAAACACCATAGCCGACGTCCTCGACGACCACGTCGATCCCGGTCGAGCGACGAATAATAGTCACATGCTCGGGCCGAATATCTACCGTGTCGTCTCCGACCTTCACCGAAACCGTATTTCCCTGGTACAGCTCGGCCAGCGTCCCCTGGTCGAGGGCACTGGTCGCAATTGCCACCAACGGTGTGCTCTTGCCGAACACCTTTCCCATCGCTCGAAAGTCAGGTTTCACTTCCAAAACGACATCGTTGCTCTGCGTCGGTACGAAGGTCACGCTGTGCACGTTTAGCTCTAGTGCCAACAAGTGCTCGAGGTTCGCTGTTTCCGACGCATGGGTTGGCACGACGCAGCGAATCGTGCTCAACGGCTGGCGCACCTTGATCGACGCCTTGTCGCGCGCTGCATGCCCCA
>JANXUN010000183.1 GCA_025356185.1 Gemmatimonadaceae bacterium | reverse complement strand
TCTCGACAATCGTGACCGTGTGTCCTTGCGCCTGCAGACGGATCGCGGCGGACAGTCCGCCAAAACCGCTGCCAATAACTACAATCTTCATGAAGAGTCAGTGTGACTGGCGCGATACGGAACCACGCGCCGACAGTGCGGCAACAAGTGGCAATGCCATCGCGACGGCGCCGAGTATGCCGGCAAGCATCATATGCTGCGCAAAGCAAATTGCGATCGGGAGTACGCCGTTCACGGCGTACAACGCGAGCGGCACGTTCGACGGCGAAACGGCACGTGCCCACATCGAGGGGGGAACCAGCGCGAGCATCGCGCGTGCAACAAGAATCCCCGTCAACAGCCATCCTAACCAGTTCGTGAGCGGCATACCATAAAAGAATGGCGTGCCGATAAACCGCGAGAGGGCCGACGCGTGCGACAGATCTGGAACTGACCACAACCAGTGCGTGGTCTTCACCATCGCCGGATCCATGGAGACATCCCACGCCGTCAGCACGAGTCCACCGACAAGTGCCCACCACCACCTGGACACACTGTCGTCTTTCGGCGTAAGAAAGCGACCACAGATGGCCAACGACGCGACCAGCATGTAAAACCACGACGTTGGAATATTGAACGGTACAAGACCCGCGATTTTGTATCCCAGCTGATCGGTGTAGCCGTACGCCCCGAAGGGCAGGCCAGTACTCGTACCCGTCAGCTCAGATGTGAGCGACAGCGTAAACGCGACCGCGAACACAACCGATGTGCGCCGAACGCCGATACACGACGCGAGAAACGCAAGGCCAGCGACGGCGCCCAACACGACAGTGGTCTGTCCACCGTACATGTAGCCAGCGCGCATGACCGCTTGGTTAGACGGTTCTTGCAACCATGCAGGAAATGGAGGAATCAGGAACGTCGAAAATGCAAACGCCGAAAACGCGCTAAAGAACGCGTGCACAGCTAGCGCGATCATGGCGACGCGCAACAGCGTTGCGTTTGTCGTCGCTCGTTGTCCCGTCAGTCCGTCTGACGTGCTCACGCGGACATCATCTGCGCCGCGGGCTCCCATTCAACTCGCGGACCATGCCGCAGTGCCGGCAGATCGGGCAGTTCGGCGCGATGACGCCACGCACTCCACAAAATTCCAAAGCGCGCGAGTTTGCCTACGCGTGCGCGCGATGAAATCGTGTCGTAGTTCTGCGCTTCGATCGCTGACAAAATTCCCGCGTACCCGGTTGCACATGCGGTCGCGCATCGTTGTGCATCAGGGGCGAGCAGCGCGATACCAGGTACCGCGGCGGTGTACAACGCACGCGCACGACTCACTTCGTACTGCATCATCAACTTCCAACCCGCGCGCGTTGCGCACTGCCGATCGGTGAGTACATGCGTCACAGTAAGGCCAAAGCGGGCAAGATCATCGGCGGGCAAGTAGCAGCGTCCGCGTTGCGCATCTTCACCGACGTCGCGCAAAATGTTTGTGAGTTGCATCGCCGTGCCCAGCGTGCGCGCGTATTGAATTGCCGACGCGCGCATTACCGGTCCGGCCGGCACGCCAAAGACGTAGGTACACATCTCACCCACGGAACTCGCGACGCCTTCGCAATAGCGCTCGAGGTCACTCCACGTTTGGTAGGAGGTGACGACGAGATCGCGACCCACGCCGCCGAGTAATTCGAAAAGCGGTGCAGGTGACACGCCAAACGTCGACGCGACCCACGCAATCTCACGAAAGACTGGTCCGCTAGGTTGCCCCGCGAGCGCCGAGGTGAGCTGCGCGCGATAGTCGTCGAGCTGTCCCGAGAGCGCTGCGGCATTTCCCGAATCGGCCTGATCGACTAAGTCATCGGCAATGCGACAAAATGCATACAGCGCGTACGCCGCTCTGCGTTTATCAGCCGGCAGCAGTCTGCTCGCGAGCGAGAAGGTGCGCGCGTGCGCGAGCGTGATCTGCTCACATGCACGCGCGTCACTCAGTGCAGGGGAATCAGGAGCGCGAAGGATCATGCCAGTCGGTAAGAGCCCACATGCGAATCGGAGATCGGGACAGAAAGTGGCCGCCACATGTGCATGCAGCAAGAACACCTCTGACCTGAACGTTTGGGCGCGCGGCGGGTTCCCGCGCGCGTTGACGACAAGGCCCCCAATCGATTGTGATGGGTATGCGAACGCCCGGACTCGAACCGGGATGGGTTGCCCCGCCAGCTCCTAAGGCTGGTGCGTCTACCAATTTCGCCACGTCCGCAGAGCGCGAAAACTATTCGACTACCGCGCTTCTGAACAACGGCGAGCCGAAAGTGCGATTCGTCGCGCAGATCGGAAAGCGAAACGGGACGCGACACCAGAGTTCCGATGTCGCTTCCCGTTCTTTCACTGTCGTATGCCGCAGCTACCCCGAGTCTATCGGCCCACCTGCAGATTCACGACACGATTGCCGCCGTTGGGACCGGCGAGGTGAACATACAAGCTCACGTAGTCATCGGCCTTGAGTGTTCCCAGCACCGCTTGCAGATCACTCACAGAGTTGATCGCCCTTCGTGGGGTGGGATACCTCACCTCGAGAATCACGTCTCCTCCGGCAACCAGCTTGTCCTTAGCGGGCCCGTCTGGCCCGACCTCGGTTACGCGCACGCCCTTATCGGCTGCAACACCTAGCTGTTTCGCGGTTTCCGGCGTCATCGCCTCGACCTTAATGCCAAGCTTGCCCGCGGCGGTCGTCGGCGCTGTACTTGGTGCTGATACGGCGGCGACACGTGCAACGGATTCCGCTTCAATCAGTTTGACCTTGAACGTCTTCTTGCTGCCGTAGCGCAGCACGTCCACCGTCACCACGTCGCCTACCTTCTTGCT